>JAYTXB010000522.1:0-4921 GCA_043743205.1 Schlesneria sp. | reverse complement strand
AGGCCAGAGAAATCTCTTGGCTGGGCTGCTGATACTGCACCGTTCCCTGCACGAGTTGGAGCGGTCGGTCATCCCACGGCCGAACGAATGGTCGTTTGGCTTCGTTCAGTTGGTCATTCCGCTGCCACTCTTCGGTCAGGTTTGCGACCGTGCGGCCTTCGCTGAGCGTCACGTCGGCATATTCGTCGGATAACCGACGGCGGTATTGAGCGGCGTCGGCGGGCATCTGGAACTGATCCATCAACCGTGCGAGTCGCTCCAGGGCGCGGGCGACTACGACACGGTTGGCGTCGTCAGCCCACTTCAACAGTTCCAACTGAGCGCTGCCAAAGTCACCCGCTGCCGCGAGGTCATCGACGATCGCTTCGCGCAGTGTCGTTGTGGCGGAATGAAAGTTGAGCAGCCTCGCACGCGTGATTGCCGACGACGTGGCCGCAGACAGAATGGGGATTGCGGCCGCACGCGACTTTGCTGCGGGACCACCTTCCGTCGTGGTTGCTTCGCGTGCTGGAGTGGCTGCTGTGTTACGGATATCGGTTGCGACGGTAAGTTCACGTTGAGCCTCTGTCAGCAGGGCGACGATCTTGGAGTCGATTCGCGTTCGCTCCTCACCGTCTGACGCAGACCAGACCTCGAACAGCCGCCCTGCAATCCACGGGCCGTGCTGCGTCGTGACCTGTCGGTCGTCGTTGCGTGTGATCGCGGCATCGACCTGGTCGCGGTTTTGCGTGGTTGTGGTACTCAGTGACCAATAGAGTTCAAACGCTGCGGCGAACCGGCCGGCGGTGATGTGTCGAGTGGCCGTCAGTTCCTGGACGAGTCGTTGTTCGTCGGAGTGAGCCACGGCGATCTGGCTCAGTTCTGCCAATTCCGCATCGTGCGATTTGGGGTCGAGCCGGATGCTCGTTGCGAGCGACTCGACGAGCGCTGCATGGTGTCGTTCACGCTCGTCATCGGTGGCGAGGCTCGCAGGTGTGATGGCTCGCAGCAGCGGCAGCGCGGCGGCGTGATCACGGTTGAGCAGATGAACTTCAGACTCGCGCAGCAACGCCCACGAGTCGGCTGGCTGGATGGCCTTACGTCGCTGAATCTCGGCCAGCAATGCTTCGCGTTGACCGAAGCCGACCGCACCGAACGGCCCGAGCGAAACCAGTTTGCCTCGGTGCATCACCAAGTTTCCGAGTGGTGGGTGCTTGGCAGGCACGTAAGTTTGCGAAACCGTCTGGCCCGTCTTAAGGTCGATCGTGCGCAGCTCACCTGTGCTCAGTGGGAGATAAAAGTGATCGTTGACCGCCAGCCCGCGTCCCGACGGAGCCGCCGTGTTTTTGAATGGGGCCGTCCAGAGCGGCTTGCCCGTGGCGAGAGCCAGCGCACCAATCTCGGTGCGCCCAACCAAGATCACGCGATCGTCGAAGACACCCGCCAAATAGAGCCACGTTTCCTTGGGCTTTTCCCATAGCCGCTTCCCGTTGAGGACGTTCAGCGCAAGGACGATCGACTCTTCGGGCGGCGTGTAGACCACAACGCTTCCCGCGATGATCGGTGCCGAAGGAGACCATTGCGTCGCGAGGTCTTTCTGCTGGACGAAGTGTGCCCCTTGATCTCGATCCGGCGACGTGTTCACCGGTTGGAAGCGATGTGCCCAGAGCACCGATTGCCGCAACCGATCCACGGCCACCAACCAGCCGACGGTCGTCGGGCAAATGACGATCCCGCCGCTCGAAGCGACCGGGGCCGAGTACCAGCGTCGCCCAATGTCCTGATCGATCTTCGTGTCGGAGTACGCGATCAGTTGCGACCAGCGCAGCGTCCCGGTGGCGCGGTCGAGCGCGCACAATCGCACGTCGTCCCCCTTCCCTGCCACCACAAGGAGTTCATCGCCATCGACCGCCGGGACACCGTAGAAGTACGAACCGGCCAGAGGCAGATCGAAGGACTCTTGCGATTCAACGCCACCGACGCTCCAGATCGGTCGGCCCGTCCGCAGGTCATATGAAACGAGCCGATTCGATTTCCAAGGAACGCCGTGAGGGTCTTGGACCTCGTTCATGCCATCCCAACCGAAGTGCTGACCCGGCTGACTGCCGGAGAGAATGCCGTGGTCCTCGATCACGAAGACCTGCCGTCCATCGCTGCTGATCTGGTTGTAGTTGCCGTCACGAAACATCAGGTTCATCAACGGGTGATGCTCCGTCGCCTGCCCTTGGAACTCTCGCAATTGGGCTTGGAACTGATTCGCGCGGAACCGCCACGCATCGCGCGGCTCGACCTGCTGCGGTGGCAGGCCACCGATGATCCGTTCGGGTGAGACACCTTCGATGCTCTCCCATTGTGTCTTCCCCGTTTCGAGATCGACGGCCCTGACACCGCGCAGGTCTCGATAGAGGAGTTGTCCTCCCACGGCGAGCGGCAGGGAGGTCAAAATCGGCACGCGGTCTTGATCGAGCAAATCCTGCAACAGCCATTGGACATTCCGCCGCACGGTGTGGCTGGTTGTCATCGGGATCGACCAGAGCGGCGACAAGAGTGGCTCACCGCCGATCGCCTTTCCCAATCGAGCCACCGTTCCGTAGAGCTGCTTCCAATCCGCCAGTGAGACCGTCGCCTGCGACGAGGAAACGGTGTCAGAGCCGCTTAACCAATCGGTCGGGTTCACGGGGCCGGAGCCAAGTTGAACGGTCGCCAAGGGAGGCTCGTTCACGCCGGAAATCAGGGCCTGACTGGCTTCGATGTTTCCGGATTGTCGCAGTGCAAAAGCCGCCTTCAAACGCCAGGCCGGATGCTTGATGAACGCGGCTGGTGAATGAGTCAAGTCATCAAACCAAGCCGCCGCCAACCCGAATTCAGCCCGGTCAAAGTGGAGCGTTCCAAGATGATTGGCCGCTTCATACCCTGCGGGCGTGTGGAAGAATCGTGTCGCCACGCCGACGTAATCGGCCGTGCGACCGCTCCGCTGGGCAGTGGCCAACATCCGCTGCGCCAGACCCGAATACTGAGTTCGATAATCGTCGAGTAGTTCGGACGGAGCGGAGCCAAGCATCGCGTTGGCTGTTCGTCGCACAGACTGCCAGCGCCCATCAGGTAGCCGGTGCAGCGAGTCCTCTGGCAAATCGAGCAACCGCTGCAACAGGTCTTGGCCGCTCTTCCAGTCCTTACGTTGCACAGCCGCTTCCGCCGCGCGCAGCACCTGCTGAACTTTGGAATCTTGCGGTGCGCGGCTGTCGATGTGATCGCGGCCAGCCGCCCGCTCACCGTCCGTCCCTTCCGCCTGATCGGCAGGAGTTGGTCGCATTCCGAGCCGTCCGCCAAAGAGCCACTTGATTCCTTGTTGCAACAGCTTCGGGTCCAACTCTGGCGGGGTTTGCGGTTCAGGAGTCGCCGCTTTCGGATCGACTTCCTTCTTGTCCGCCGCATTCCCTTTCTTCTCAGTGACGGTTGCAGGTTTGTCTTTTGCCTCTTTGGAATCGGCTGCGGGTTTGGCCTGCTTGGATGTCTGGACTTCGTCCGCTTGATCGAAAACTAACGACGCCACCTCGACCACGAGTCGGTTTAGTCTCACGGTCGAAACGGCGTGGCCGGCGCAAGCGACCGATATCGGGCAGTGCATCAGAGCGGCGATTAACAGCAGGTTTACAGCGGCAACGAGGCACCTCACGCCGAGGCTCGATCGGCACTGTTTGAACTTTCGAATTGCAGGCATGTCACTGTCCTCGGATGCGGTCTGCATAACCGACAGGCTGATAGTTTCTCACCGCAGTCAAGTTCACAGTCCGGCCCTGCTCGGCCGTCGTCTTCGTAAAGACGGGCCGAAAGAGCTGTCCTACAAGAATGCGGAGTTAATCTTGGGCAGAGATCCCTGACGCAGACAGGATCGACCGTTTACGGCAGAACGCGAGTGCGAGTCAGGCAAGGACTCGACTACTTAGCTCAGTCATTCCCTGACCGAGGTTCTCCGTCCTGCAAACTGGTCAATTCCCACCGCGCGAGGCAGAGCCAAGACACGTGACGGAGTATATCGGTCGGCACTGGCGAAACCAGAAGCGACGGACTGTGGTTTGCCGACGACACCGCGACATTTGTCGTGCCGGGGCCTCCCGTCGAAGTCCGGCGGGAGACCGCTTCGGCCCACGCTCTGATTCTGTCCGCAGTCAGCGCCGTTGGATTGCAAAGCCAACTTCAGAGACTCGGCCAAGATTTGTAAGTCCTGCCATCGGCGAGCGTGAGTGACAGGGCAATGGCGTTGCCTTAACAGCAGCATCTGCCGAACAGAGGCTTCAAACGCGATGAAACCAACATTCTGTGTGTCGCGAGACGGCCTCGCGCCGATTCGGCATCGACCTTGCTTTAACACGTCTTCCGTTGTCAGGACGAGGCACCCGCGATGGTTCACCTCGACAACACGCGAACTTTGGAATGGACTCTCACAACTTAAGAAGGACGGTCTCTCATGTTGGTACTCACTCGCAAGCACGGCGAAGCAATCAAGATTGGCAACGAGATCATCATCAAGGTGATTCAGACGGGAAAAGGAACGGTCAAACTCGGGATCGAAGCTCCGGCTCACATCCGTGTCCTCCGCGCCGAACTGATCGAATTCCCCGTGGCTTCACTCCGCAGTGGGATGGACTCGGATGCCATCAATCCGGTTGAGCACTGCGCTCCGATGCTCGCGACTCCGTCGAACGCCTCTCAGTTCCTGATGGAGTTCGACGCCGAATACGTCTCCGACATGGAAGACCAACTGCTGGTGACGACCGCATCGTGAGGGCCGCTTTGTTCCACAGAGCCAGAAGCAATGCCGTTCAGAGGAAGTCACTGAAAGGAAAGACGCGAACCGCTGCTTTTTCGGCGGGACAGAACAGAATCGGTTGGATCATGATCATATCGGACCAACACTGTTCGGCACGGCGAATGGCGTGGA
>JAYTXB010000521.1:0-10798 GCA_043743205.1 Schlesneria sp. | reverse complement strand
CCCTGCACGTTGGCCACGGCATCCGTTTCAACGCGACAAGCGGGAGGCAACGATGCGGTCTCACTCTTGGTCACGCTGCTGACGAATCTCGTCGGTGTGGTGCTGACGCCGCTGTGGTTGCAATGGACAGTTTCGGCAGGTGCAGAAATCGATACAGCACCGATCATTCGTAGTCTCGCGCTGACGGTCTTATTGCCCACGATCCTCGGACAACTACTACGATTCGTTCCTCCGTGCGGTCGGTTCGCGACGACTCACAAGTTCGGCATTGGCATCGCGGCACAGTCCCTCGTGTTGTTGATCGTCACGAAGACCGCGATTGAAGCGGGCGGACGGCTTCAGAGTCAGAGTCAATGGCCATCCTGGATCGACTTCGTTCAGTTGGCCACACAGTGCGCCGGACTTCATGCACTGGCGATGTTCATCGCTCATAGCGGCAGTCGCCGGCTTGGTCTCTCACGCGAAGACGCCATCGCGACGCTGTTCGCGGGGAGTCAGAAGACGCTGCCGGTCGGACTGCTTCTCGCCGCAATGCCCGCTGTGACGGGAGGCCAAACGCTGCCGTTTATCACGTTCCCAACTCTGCTGTTCCACGCCGTGCAGCTCGTGATGGACACCGCCATCGCAGATCGAATTGCCTCGCGAATTGATGCCACTCGAAGCCTTTAACCGCCAGCATGTGCATTTAGAAGTTGCACATTTTGAGTCGCGAAGCGGCGGCAGATTCGAGACCCAGCACTGCTGCGGCCGCTTCGCGACTCAAGAATATGTGCAACTTCTAAACGTGCGCGTCTGAGAGTTTGGAGGCGGTGACGAACCTGCTGCCCATCAACGAAAGCAGCCCAGTCGGGGAACCGACCGGGCCGCGTGTTCGATTGGCAGTGAGGGCTTCAATACAGAGGCGACTCACATTCAAAGCCTGAATTCGAGATCACTCATCGTCGTCATCGTCGTCATCCGCATCGCTGCTGGAATCATCGTCGTCATCGTCGTCTTTCTTGGCGACCTTCTTCTTGGGCTTGGTCGGTTCGTCATCCAAGTCGAGCGACGCGGGGACCACGGGAACGATCGAGCCATCTTCGCCGATGATCTCCTTCACCGGCTGGATGAAGTACAGCTTCTTCGATTTGAGCTTGAGCTGTTCGATCTTTTCTTCAGCTGCAGCACGTTCGTGATAGGGGAATCGTCCCTCTTCCTTCATGCTGCCACTGTAGACGACCCAGATGAGTCGCTTGCGAATCTCAGGCTTCTCTTTGACTTTTCTCGGTCGCGGCGCGGCAGCTTTACGCGGCTTCTTCTCTTTGACCGCCGCCGTTTCTTCCATGGCCTCCACGGCCTCGACCTGTTTTCTCATGTCCAATCGACTGGGTGATTTGCGAGCCATCGTCGTTCCTAAAAGTTCTCAATCTTCCGGTGCTTTGGGCAGCAGCCATCAGCTACCGAAGCAGGCTGGGGTCTTGCGAAGGGGCGGGAGTATATCGCCGGGTTGGCGGGGTCGCTAGCGCGCGACGCGCGGCGGGAGTTCACCAGTGTCCGTGACGTTCAAACCTTGGGTTTGCGCGGTGGAGCGAATTTGATTTTCTCGACGAAACGGGCGAGTTGCTTGGTTTTCCCGTCCATTCGGCCGGTGCATTGGGAGATCGCCTTCACCACATCGCGGTGCTGTGTCTCGAAATCGGCATCGATTTCGACTTCGACATCCTTTGCCTGAGGATTCCCGGAGCGACCGATGATCTGAAGGATTTCCCGATTGAGTCGCTCGAACGCGGCCTCATCGTGGCCGAGGTCTTTCGAGCCGAGCATGAGGTGCGTCAGGTTGCCATCTCGATCTGATCTCAATCCCACCTTGATGTCCTGGAGATTGACATCAGCCCGCAGGAGGTGCTGCGGAGCTGACAGGGGCAGATTGTTGGCGAAGTCGTCTTCGGGCACAACGATCCTCAAATGAAGCATGAAGAACATCAACAACAAGAACATCACGGCAACCAACGGCGCCATGGGGAATTGAATTTTTTCAGGAGGATTGTGGCAGAGGAACTTCATTCGCAGAGCCTTTCGTTCACCGAATTCGGGCTATTTCACGTCCGGAGTGGCACGCAGCAAGAATTTCTTGAAACCGTATTGCTGACATTTTTGAACCAACTCCTGCACGAATCCGGCCGAGACATCTGCCTCGGCTCGAATCAGCACGGTGACATCGTCTACCACTTTTCGACCGTGCTGCAATTCGAGTTCGCGTCGTTCCTGCTCCAATCCCGGCCCTAGTTGACTGATCAGAACGTCGCGATTGTTGTAAACGACGGTCGGAGTCCGATCCATCTTTGAACCATCCGCGCCGCGCTTGTAGCCCAAGTTCAGTACCAACTCATGCTCGGGCCTAATTTCGGGGGGCTTGGCGAGCATGTCTCGCGGCAGCCGACTCCGTTCGTCCGCTTTCGTGTTTTCAAAGTTGATGGCGATCATGAAGAGCATCAACAACTGAAAGACGACATCAATGACCGGAGTCATGTCTGGCGCAACAATGCTCGACTCAATCTTGCGTGATTTCATCCCATTCCCGATCTGGCAAACACATCCAGCCGACGAGCGACGCAGGCAACTCCCAGCGGATGCCAAGCGGCGAAAACCAACGGCAATCCTGATGGTGAACAGGTCCGCAAGACTCGTGCTATGACACGTACAAGTATCCGTTCTGATCAGTGCCACCGTGCGGCTTGATGTCAGGAATCCTGCGGAGCAGCAGGGACGGATGCGGGAGAGCCACCGCCCATGGAGCGGATCGACGCGGTCGTTTTACCCAGACTTTGAAAGCTCTTCATGAGGTTCGTCACGACAAACCCGCACTCCATCATGAACCGCGACAGCCGATTCTTGAAGACGGTGTGGAAGATCATGGCAGGAATGCAAACCACCAACCCTTCCAACGTCGTGAAGAGGGCGGTCGCGATCCCGTCCGCCAAATCGGATGGTTTTGGTGCAGTGGATGACGTGGCAATGACCTGGAAGGCCAGCACCATCCCCTGCACTGTCCCCAACAGGCCGAGCATCGGGGCAATCGATCCGATCAGTGCGAGGTATCCGATCTTCTGTTCCATCGCCATGGTCTCATCGTCACCGACCTCTTGCATCCCGGCTTCAGCCTCTTCAAGTCCACGGGGCAGACGCCCCATGCCGGAGGCCAAAACGCGTCCGGCAAACGAGTCACTCGACTTGGCCGTTTCATACGCCCCCTGATAATCCTTGGCTTGCAGTCGTTGCTCAAACTGCTCGATAAAAGAGGTCGGCAGGTAATTGTCGCGACGCAGTTGAGTGGCGAGCATCATGACCAGCGCGACCAGCACGAACAAAACCAACATGATGAGGAAGCCGAACACCCCTGAGGAGCGGATCATCCATGTCACGAGCGATTCTTGGGCGGGCCTTCTCAGGTCGCCTAGGACCCCGTTGTCTGTCTGCAGCCCCTCCCTATCGGCGACTCCGTCATCGAATCCTCTGCGAGCAGGGTCGAGTTCGTTCTGCCCGAAGCTACTCATCTGAGTGCCGACAACCAGAACTATGCCGACTAAGACCGAAAACAACACGTGCCAAGCACGGACGTAGCCGCGCTCACCGTTCGATTTGATTCCGTTCATTTTGAACTCCTCCTTCGCATTGATGAACACCGCCCACGCAGGCGAACCCGACGAAGCCCACGCAAAGAGAGGCTGAGCAGCTTTTGCCGAATAGGCAGGCTACCGAGAATGCGAGGGCCCGCGAGATACTAAAGCCTAAAGCTCGGCGTTTCCAGTACTCCACAACCGTGAGGCGGCGCTATCAAGGTTGAATAGCGCCATCTCCGGCAAGCTTCTTCCGCCACACGCTGTTCGGATAGTTCTGGACCAGCTTCGCTTCGGCCTCAACACTGCGGTCGGGAAGCTGAACGGACTTCCAGACTTTGGTGAGGTTAAAGAGGGCTGCAGCGTGGTGCGTGGTCTCGCGTGAGAACAAAATATCGACGTGCAGATAGGCGAGAGCCGCCTCCTTGGCGCGGCCGAGCGCTTGCAATGAGTCGCCTTGCAACACGTAGGCTTCCGCCTGCAAAGCCGATTCTTCGACCGGGCCTTTATCCGTGACCGTCTCCAACAGCTTCAAGGCGTCGTCATGCTTGGCCTGCATCACAAGTGCGCGGGCCTGCCCCAGCATGGCCTCGAATTTCCGAACTTGATCGGCAGGTGTATCGGTGGCGGCGGCAACAGCGGCAGCAAACTCTTTGTCCGCATCGTCGAGCTTATTTTCGGCAATCAGGATGCGACCGCCTGCGATGCGAGCAGCCAGCTTGTAGTCACTCCACGGTGCCTTGGTGAGAATGGCAAACGTTGTTCTCGCTCCCGCAAAATCGCCTAAGGCGAGTTGCGTCTGTCCTAAAAGGTTGACCGATTCGTAATAGCGAAAGTGGTCTGAGCTGGACTTCTGAGCGGCCTGCAACAACTTGATCGCATCGGCTTGCTTCGCCGGGTCAGAGAGGGCCAACTTGGCTGTGGCACGGGCAATCAAGTATGCGAACTCGGCCTTCAGAATCTCGCTTGGACTTTTGGATTCCGCTTGAGACTTAGTGTACCGCTGAATGGCCATTTCAAACCGTCCGCCATTCTCATCACTGACACCCAACCGCAAATCGCCCGACGCTCCATCCCAATCGACGGCGGAAACATCGTTGGCTTGGAGAACGTCGGGTTCGCCAACGGACTTCTTCACCTTGAACTCGTTTTTGGACATGTCCGTAATCGTCCCGCCAAACTTTTTGCCGTCGCTTTTGCGAGTCACCGTATCGATGGCGGAGAGGGGAGCGGAGAGGGTGGCCATGCAGGCGAGCGCGACGGCGAGTGACAGAAAACGTCGAGTCATCTTTGAGGTACTCCAGAATGGAAATGGTGTGTGAGCGTGTTGATGATTGAGGACGTGCTTGAGAGCCACCGCAAACATCCGAAGTCTCCGCAGACTTCGGATGTTTTGAGAGTCAGTGGCGTTCGTAGGATGGACACTCCTGCCCGTCGTGGATTCGATGGCCTTCAGAAACGGGGGTCGCAATAACACCCCGTACTCCAGCGACTCGTTTATACCTCACGCGGCCAAAGATGAGACATTGGCGAGCCGCATGCCGTCAGGCTGCGGGTTCTTGATCGCCGCAGGAAACCCGTGGCCTCACGGCACACGGCTCGCCTAGAACATCTCACTCATGGCCGTGTGAGGTTTAACCGCGTGGGCAACGCCCCGCGCGCCGAGGGGACAGTCTTTCCAACTTTCCTGTGACGCGCGGGGCGTTGCCCACGCGGTTAAACAAACTTTCCTGATCGGGATGTTATTGCGCCCCCGTTCTTTAAGAAACCGGACGGGCAGGAGTGCCCATCCTACGGGGTTGTGTTTGGCTTGAGTCTTAGCCGTTGCTGGGCGGTGTTGGAGGCTTCGGTCTGGGCTTCGGATTCGGTGCGGCTCCAGCAGCCGTTGGTTTTGATGTCGGTTTACTTGCGGGAGCAGCCGAGCTGCTGGCGGGACTCGCGGGTCGAGGTCTCTGTTTAGGAGTCGCTACGGGAGCAGCCTCGAAATCAGGGGCCAGTCGTGTTTCGGTTGGCCCCGCACCACCGAAGGACATCGGCGTTGAGTCGCGTACCGCAGAATCACCGATTCGCGCGCTCTTCGACTTCGGCTTCAAGAACATCCAACACGCGACACCGGCACCAAGCATCAAAATCCCGAGGAAAACGATGAATGTTGTCGAGTCACCCGATTTGGGTCCCTTCGGATTTGCCGACTCGGCATTGATAGGCTTCGTCTCTTTTTTCTTAGTCGCGACGGGCTTCTCATCGAACGCCCCTTTCTCAGGTTCGACGACGGGGATCGACTGCGAGCGAGGCATGTCTTCCACTGGCTTGCCCGCTTCAAACAGGATGTCACGGTAGATCGCGTTGAACTTGGCGTACCGTTCGTCCGACATGTCCTTCGTGACCGAGGCGGTCGTGATCAATTCCATCAAGCAGCGATCGAGTTCCTTCTGCTTCTCTTTGGGGGGAAGGTCACGGGCATAGCGTTGTCGCGCCTGAGTCCCGAAGTATCGCGCGTCGAGAAACATTTCCGCATACGAGGGATCCGTCTTGAACGCAGGTGCCTTTTGCAGTTTGAGCCCAATCTGCCCCCAACCCCAAGCACCAATGACATTGTTGCCGCGAATGGAATGGAGCATCTTCTTGGCGGAGTCTGCTTGACCGCTCACGCCCCAGTCTTGATAGACCTCACACGCGGCGAACTGAACCTTGATGTCGTTCGGGCGAACCTTGAGTACCTCGGCGATCAACTTTTCCGCAGCCTCGTATTCCTTCTTGAACCGGTGGACTCGCACTTGTCGCACCTTCACGCCCAGCAGCAGTTCCGGTTTGGCGAAGTTCGGGTCGGCGGCGGTTCGAGTCAGGATGTCGGCAAACGCGGCTCCCGCTTTTTCGTAGAAGGAGAGCGACTTGGCGGCATCGCTGGCCGTGGTCTCACCCAACGCAAAATACATTTCGCCAACCCAACTCAACGAACCAAACGACTGACCTTCTTTGCGATTCGCCGTGTCACTGAGAAACGTCTCGAACGATGTCATCAGCTTGTTGTAGCGGTCGGTCTCGCCGTTGTTGCGCAGCCGATCGAGCTCTTCTTTGAGCAGTTTACCGAGGCTCACGTACAGTTCCGTGACATCCGCCCCCCCTTCTGTCCCACCTGCGGCGACGATCACTTCGAGCGTCGCCATGACTCCGCGCGCCTTCTCCAGATTGCTGGTCCCAATGTAAGCCCGCAGCAGCAGCTTGTAAGTTTCGATCGCGAACCGGCGACTCGCGCTCCCCTTCTCGGGCCGTTTGGTTTCGTCGGCAACAGTGACCGCCTTCACGACCGAGTGAGGATCATCGAGTAGCAGCTTTAAGGCTTCAGCGTCCTTCCCTTGGCTGATGACAATCTGCGCCAGAGACATCTTCGCGGAAACCAACTCGGGTGGAGAAACCCCTTCTTTTGGGAGGCTGGCCGTCAGTTTGGCGATTCCATTGCGCAGGTGATTCTCGGCCAGCGTGAGCCACTCCCCCAACTTTTCGACGGTCGGTTTGTCGGCCCCTTGCATCCGACCCGCGCTGTAGTAAGCCGTGAGATAAGCCTGCCCCGCCGCCGTTTGTGCCCCCGGATAGCCGGGGTCTGACTCGGGAACCTTGCCGAACCAGGCCGCCGCTTCAGCCGGCTTCTTGGCATCTCCGTAAATTCGACCCAAGGTCATGCGCGCATCGTTCGCTTTTTCACTCGCGGGCCAGCGATCGGTGATCATGTTGCAGGCCCGAATGATCATCCGGATGTCTTCGGACTTCTGGTCGAGTGGAGCCTTGTTGTCGTTGTAGGCTTTGACGAACGCCGCCATCGCCATGAAAGCGGCATCGAGGCCCACCGTGCCGTTGTCCTTGTCAGCAGTCCGGGCCACGAACTGAGCCAACACGGCCGCTTCGTAGTTTTTGTTCTGCCAGTAGTTCACATAGGCGTACCACAGTCGAGCATCCGCCAGGCTCTTCGGATCATCCCGCTTCGTCGCGAGGCTCAGCGCCAGATCAAAATTCTTCGCGGCGTCATTGATCTCGTTACGGCGGTCCTGTTCGAGTTTCGCGACCTCGTCGGCAGCGCGATTCGTACGCTTGGCTCCTTCGATCTCTTTGGCGATCTCCAATGCGGCTTTGAACGACTGTCCCGCCAGACCAAACGCCGTATCGAAGTCGCGGGGAACCTGCTCCTTACCGCCCAATTTGACCTGCAATCGCTGGATCATTGAGAGCGATGAGTCTTTGAATTCACCGGGATACTTGTTGATCTGTGTGGCGATCGTTCGCGCCTGTCGCCAAGCCCGTTCGGCATCCGCCTTCACTTCTCGAATCGCCTTGTCACCGAGAGCCTCGAAGGCCTTGGCCTGCTCCCACTGAATACCCAGCCCCGTCTCCGTCCTGGATTCCCCTTGGTTCTTCTTGAGCCACTCGTCCGCCAAGTCGGCGGCGAGTTGATTGTCGTTGCGATCCTTGCTGTTCAGGCAAATCAATTTGAAATAAAGCGCCTGGGCCTTGAGTCGCGCGAGCGGGCCTTCGTTGCCCGGATGATCTAGTAACTCGTTGTAAATCCCCATCGCCTTTTGAAGATCGTTCTGCTCTTCAAAACACTTCCCTTGCCAAGCACGTGCGAACAAGCCACCCACTTGACTGCGGTACTGCTGGTGCATCTTCTCGAACTCTTCCGCCGCCTTGTTCAGCAGTTGCTTGAAGTCGTTCGAGCCAACGTCATGCGCCTGAGCTTCGTGGTACGTACACATCGCGAGGTTCAGCATCGCGGTGATCATGTTCACTTCGACCTTCGCCCGCTCGGCGGCCAGTGCGCGGTCCTTCTGTTCATCAATGAACTTCGGCAGCTTTTTAAAGTTGGCCGCGTGCTGATCGTAGGCGGTTTGAAAGACCAGTCGCGCCCTGGCAATCACCTCGCGTGCTTTGTCCTGAATCTCGCGCTTGGCTCCCTGATTGGCGGGAGATCGCGATTGCAGGATTTCGACCTGTCCCATGCCGAGCAGAATTTGAGCACGATCCGAGTTGGCATCACCCGCGCTCGCATGGTTCGGGCTGTCTTTGACAAACTGTTCGAGAAACGCCAGGGCTTGCACGAGCTGCTCGGTTTGCTTCTCGGGAGTTCGCGCTCGCTTGGAACCATCGAGCAAAATCATCGCCTTCTGATAGGGGATGAGTTGCTTGATCTCCACGGGAAGATTGGACCGCGCGCCGATCTGGTCGAGATAAATGATCGCATAGTCGTAGTACTGTTGATCCCGCAGTCCCTGCACGAAATCGAGATACGGTTCTTCTGCGCGAGCCTGCCGTACCGGGACGAATCCCAGCCCAGCCAACGTGAACAGAAATAGCCACAACGACTGTGCGACGCAGCGCGACAACCGGGCAATCGACAACCGGGCAATCATCGGTTGCTTTCTCATCGAAAGGAGTCCCAAGGAACAAACAGAGCTTAGCAGCCCGTAGAAAAAGGGGTTTGATGTAACCCGCAGCGTGAGCGAGGGACGTATTTCTCGAAAGTTTCGCAACACCACCGTCCCTCGCTCACACTGCGGGTTACGTTTTCAACGGGCTGTCAGGAAGATGAGGAGCGAGACGTTCGTCTTCTGCTCCCTCAGCCAACGACACGGGTAGAGAATAAACCGCGCACGTCACCACTTGGCAAGCAACGTCCAACGAATTGACCGCCAGCGACGTGTTCCCTCACGTACAAAGTCCCATTCACCGTGAGGCTACTTTGCCGAGCGATCTCGTGTGACAATCGGCGTCACGTGGGAACCGGCTCGCGCCACAATCGAAGGAACGACTGAATGACGACTCCGAACGACCTCGCCCCCCGACCCAGCCTGTTCCACGATCGAGCGTTCTGGGGCTTGAATCTGACTCAATTCCTCGGAGCTTTCAACGACAATCTCTTCAAGCAACTGGTGCTGTTGCTCTGTCTCGACCGCGCCCTGAGCGGCGGTCGAGATCAGCAGGGATTGGCGATGATTCTGTTCGCGTGGCCGTTCATCGCGTTCTCGGGATATGCGGGCTTTCTCTCGGATCGTTTCAGCAAACGGAACATCATCGTCACGTGCAAAGTGGCCGAGTTGGGGATCGTGCTGCTCGGAATGATTGGCTTCGCAACCGGTAGCCTCGCCGTTCTGTTGTCCGTCCTCTGTCTGATGGGAGTTCACAGCGCGTTCTTCGGCCCGTCGAAGTACGGCATTCTGCCCGAACTGCTGCGACCTGCTGATCTCCCTCGCGCGAATGGCTTCATGCTGATGGCCACGTTCCTCGCGATCATCTTCGGGTTGGCAGCCGCCGGTGCCGCAAAGCAGATGTTCGCGGGATCGCTCTGGTTGGCGAGTCTCCCCTGTCTCGTGATCGCACTCACCGGACTCGCCACGTCCCTGTTGATCCGAGGCACTCCCGTGGCACAGCCGAATCTCCAGTTCGACTGGTCTTCCATTGCCATCGCCAACGAGACACGCCAACTTTTAAAACGAGATCGGACGCTGCTCGGTGTCCTCGTGATGTCGTCTGTGTTTTGGTTCGTCGGTGGCACGGTCTATCCCCCCGCGATCAATACGTTCGCGAAGGAACAGCTCCGGCTCGACGACCTGACCACCGGAGCGATGGCTGCGAGTACCGGACTGGGGATCGCCATCGGTTGCGTGCTGGCCGGTTTGTTGTCGAAAGACCGAGTCCGAAGCTGGCTCGTCCGTACCGGAGCTTGGGGTCTGACATTGAGCCTGGCCGTCCTCGCCCTTCCTGGCCCCGGCTTCGATACGGTGCGCGACGAAATTCGTCAGCACAAGCAAGCGGCACTACTCAAGCCCGCGATGCCGCTCCAACAGTTTGATGCGGATGTCGCTCGATCTTCGTCGCGCACCACTGCTCCAATTGACGCGACAACTACGACTGATCACGGCCCGCGTGGCTCACTGCTCGGGTTGTCTGGCAGCGTGATCGCCCTCATCGCCGTTGGCCTTTTCGCCGGGTTCTTCAGCGTGCCGCTGCAAGTCTTCCTACAAGCCTCCGCTCCGAGCGATCAGAAGGGCCGCATCATCGGCGCATTCAATCTGCTCAACTGGATCGGCATCGCCGGTTCAGGCGCCGTTTATTCCCTTGGCCGCATGCTGCTGATTGATTGGCTGGAACTTCCCCACGCCAGCCTCTTCGCCTTCGCCGCCCTCTTGATGCTCCCGGTCGCTCTGTTCTAT
>JAYTXB010000520.1:0-2376 GCA_043743205.1 Schlesneria sp. | reverse complement strand
TCAACGGAAGCTCGAACGAGTCGGTCAGAACCTCGAACGACTGACCGACATCGTCGATGAAGTCGAAGCGCAGTTGAACTCGACACGCAGCCAAGCAGCCAAAGCCGCGAAGTACCGCGAAGTCTCGGTCGGACTGAAGCAGTGGTGGCACGGGTTGGCCGCGGATGACTTCCGATTCTTCACGGCCGAACTGGAGCTGATTGAAGCTGGCTTGGCCGCATCGGTCGGACGGCTCGATTCGTTGACGGAACAACAGCGGCAGCTCGAAGCGCGGGAAGCCGCCTTCGACGCGAACCTCTCGCAACTCGATGACACGTTGCGCGAAGTGGAACGACGGGGAGCGACCGGACGCGAAGCGATTGCCGGGCATGAGACCACGATCCAACATCAGATCGCGCGGCTGGGCGAGGTCGAGACGGAACTGTCGCGTCTGCAGAAGCAGCAATTGGTTCTCGGTCTCCGCGTGCGTGAGACTCACGATGAGATCGCGTTGCAGCAGCGGCGGCTCGCCGAATTTGAAGTCGATCACGCCGAGCAACGACATCGCATCTCGGCTCACGACGGGCAACATCAACAGGCCATGCAAGGACTCGCCGCGCGACGCGAACAACAAGAACGCGATCGGACCCGACGACTCGAACTGACGAAGGCGGTGTCGGCGACATCGAGTGCCGTGGCGACATTGCGTGCCGCGATGCTGGCCGTGCAAGCGGCGCAAACGAAAGTCCAATCGCAGCTCGACCAATTGGACGGCACACTCGTTGAGCGAGAGCTGGAACGTGAACAGAGTCTGGCCCGCGTCGAAGACGCAGTTCAAACTCAAGCCGCCGCGCAAGCGGTTCTCCGCGCAACGCAATCGAAACGCATCTCACTGCTCGGCGAACAAGATGACGCGAAACAACGACTCGCCGAACAGCGGGAACAGCGCAGTGCATCCCTCGCGCGGAAGAGCCTGCTCGAAGACTTGGAACTGCGGCAAGAGGGACTTGGGATCGGCGTGAAGGACATTCTCAATCGCGCACGTTCGTCGCCACATCCGCCGTGGAACTCGGTCGTCGGCAGTGTCGCCGATCTGCTCGACGTGGACCTCGAACACGCCGCGCTGTTGGAAGTGGCACTCGGTCCTCGCGCGCAGCTCATCGTGCTGCGCGAGTACCAAGCGTTGCTCGACTACTTGAACCAAGGGACCGTCCTGCTGACGAACCGCGTCGGCTTCGTGGCGATCCCCGATCGCGCTGCCAGTCAGTCGATGTCCGACACACAGCAGCAGTCACGCTTCATCCATCTGCAACTCGATCCGAGCACGCTTCCCGACTTGTCGCGCGAACCGGGAGTCGTGATGCGTGCGGATGGACTCGTGCTGTCCGATCGCGGCACAACGGGTCTGGCCGCTGCCATCCTCGCCGACACGTGGATCGTCCGGACGATGGACGATGCCGTCCGGCTGGCGATGAAAGGTCGAGAGTCGAGAGTTGAGAGTCGAGAGCCGGCAAAAGCAGCAGACGCCGAAACGACTCGCGGCTCTGCTTCCAACTCTGCCCCTCCACCCTCAACCCTCCACCCTCAACCCTCCTGCCCTCTCCGCTTCGTCACGTTGCAGGGCGAATTGCTCGAAGCGAACGGAACGCTGTACGTCGGCACGATTCGGAGTGAGACCGCGTTGCTGTCGCGTCGCAGTGAGCTGCGTCGGATCAAGAACGATCTGGGGTTGCTCGACCGCGACATTCAAGCGGAAGAGTCGGCACTCCATTCGGTCTATCAGTCGCTGACGGGAGCCGACTCGGAACTCGAAGCGGTCGCGGCGGAGTTGGACTACGCCAACCAGCGGTTTGCCGATTTGAAGGCGGACCTCGCGGCACAGGATCAGACGCTCGATCGACTCCGCCGCGAACGGCTTTCACTGACCGAGCAGTTGCGCGCGGGAGCCGAAGAGTTCACGCAGCGGCAACTCGAGCTGCACACGGCTGAAGAGCAAGCCGCCACAACCGAGCAGGAACTGCATCACCTCGAAGCGAGCCTCGCCGCCGCCACAGAAGAGTTGTTGGCGACCGAGCAGCAGTTCCAACAGCTCGAACAACAGAAGGCAACGAACCAACTCGATCTGGTGAAACAGGGCGAACAGTTGGAGTCGCTGCGTGCGACGGTCCATCGTTTGGCCGATGAGCTTCAACAGCGAGCGGCACAATACGAGGAGGCTGATCGTCGCTGCACCGCCTCCGTCACCAAGCAACAACAACTGACGTTGCACGTCCTCAACACGCGGGCCGTGCGCGATGAGTTACTGCTGGTCGCGGAGCAAGTCGCCACCGAGTCCTCCGCGCTGCAAGCCGCAAAGCTCGCGTTGCGTGTCGAACGGAGCCAGCTCGTCGAACAGGA
>JAYTXB010000519.1:0-3889 GCA_043743205.1 Schlesneria sp. | reverse complement strand
AGGCCCCGGGTTCTCAGCCAGATTCCAGAACCCGGGGCCTCACGGCACCCGGCTCGCCAGACTTTTGTCGGAAACGTCTTTCATTGGTTTCGAGGGTGGGTGGCGGGGTAGAGCATCAGGGAAGCCCCTGAATTGTGCCGGCCACTTTCGGAGGCTTCTGCAAGGCCGGAGAGCCACGCCACTTTGCCGCGACGCCTTTCAGCGGTCATTTGTTCCGGCTCTCGGCGCGACGGAGCGCATCCGCGAGTGCTTCTTCCACTTCTGGCACCAGGCTTTTGACTTTCTCACTTTGGCGCGTCACTTCATGAGCCTGTTCCGCCAGCTTACGCAGGTTCATTGTGTCACCCTCCAACCCCGCCACGATTGCCAGTCCCGCTTTGCCGTGTGCTTTTTGCCAGGCATCCGGCGCAGCCTCGAACTGCTCGAACGTCTGCTTGGCAATGCTCTTTCGTTTCGTCTTGAGATAGATCAGCGCGAGGTTGATATCGGCCCGGCTCTTGATGAGATCGGTTGAGTCTCGGCGGCCCTTGACAGCACTCCACGCCGCCTCGTCCCCCGGCCTGCCCATCGCGTAATAGAGCTGGCTTTCGGCGTTCGGTTGCTCCGGCACTTTTGGCGGAGCCGTGGCCTTTGTCTTGAATGGGTCGGGCATCCGCATGGCCCAGCCGATGCCTGCGGTACTGGCCATCATCAGAACGCAGGCACCGATCATCCATTTTCGCTGTTCGCGCAGCGGTCGTTCCAGAAACGGCTTCTGTGATCGGATGGAACTCGTCGCGGATGGGCGGAACGACGCTTCCGAGGGGGGCGTTTCTTTTCCGGTCGCTTGTCGCAGCAGCCCCTTCAACTCGTTAGCGACGGCGAGCGCGTCAGCAGGGCGGTCCTCTTTTTTCTTCGACATCATCCGTTCGATGAGCGCCACCACGCCCGCAGGAACATCGGGTCGCGCTGCCTTCAAGGATGGGGGAGCTTCATTCAGATGCTTCACTGCCACCGCGAGGGCCGTGTCACCCATGAACGGTGGTCGGCCAGTCAGCATGTGCCAAGCCATCACGCCCATCGAGTAGATGTCGCTGCGCGCATCCAGCGGCTTGCCGTTCACTTGCTCGGGACTCATGTAGAGCGGCGTCCCCATCGTGACACCGACCTGAGTGAGTGCCACTTTCTCTCCGTGAAGTGAGAGCTGTGCGAGACCAAAGTCAGCAACCTTTGCCTCGCCCTTTTTGGTCAGCAGCACGTTCTCGGGTTTGATGTCGCGATGGACGATCCCACTTGTCGCTGCGACTTGGAGCGCGGCCGCCACCTGCTTCAAAATGTGCAGTGCGATGGGAACCTCCAGCGGTCCCTTGCGCGTGATGAACTCCTTCAGGTTGCGGCCCTGCACGTACTCCTGCGCAATGAAGTGAATGTTGTCTTGCTCACCCACCATGTAGACCTGCACGATGTTCGGGTGGTTGAGACTTCCGGCGGCAGTCGCCTCGTGCCGGAAACGTTTCACATAGCTGGCATCGGCCACGAAGTCAGGACGCAAAATCTTGACCGCGACCTGACGACGCAAACTTGTCTGCTCGGCCAACCAAACTTCGGCCATGCCTCCCTTGCCAAGTCGCCTCAGCAAATGAAACTCGCCCAATGTCAAACCCGTCAGATCGAACGGCATCGAAGGCGACGAACTGTGGCCGCTGTTAGGCACTGATTGCGTAGCCTCATCGGGCGTGAAATCCGACGGCGAGGAACCGCTGCCAAAATTCGGGGGAACTTCCGGGCGTTTCGGCTCGGGCATCATCATCTCCGCACAAGGCATCGAGAGGGACAAGTGTCAGGTTGTGGATCGCGCGTGTCACCAGCAGCGGGTGGCCTCGGAAGGTTGAGCCGCACCGGTACGTCACCAGCCGCAGCCACTGTAACATACGCTTTGAAAATCGTCGCCCAGCCCGAGATTCACCAGCCAGTCTCTCTGATGCGAGACTTCCCACAACGCGCCAATACCCAACGGCAAACGCCAGCACACGTCCGGCACGACCGATCTCGACCTCCTACACGAATACACGACCAGCGAACGCCTCATCAAACATAGGCTCGCTGTCGAAGCCGCTTGTCGCGCGTATGCTCGCAATCTTGGTGAGGATGAAGAGCAGCCGCATGGCCAGCCTCTGCTCGATCGTGAACAGCCGCCAGTGGAGCGCTACTGGAGCCAACACCTCCCCTGAAACCGAAATCTGTTTCTACACCCAACGACCAGTGCCAGCGAGACCGTTGGTTGACAATTGCCAACTCAGCCGCGCTACTTCGGCCTCAACTCACTCAGGAACGGGGTCGCGATCCCATCCCGATCTGGAAAGTTCGTTTAGCCGCGTGGGCAACGCCCCGCGTGTCAGGCGAAGTGGGAAACACGGTTACAGCGACGCGCGAGGCGTTGCCCACGCGGTTAAACGAGCCACTTGAGTTCGGGAAGTGATTGCGACCCTGTTCCTTGGTGTAGCGCCTCCTACTCATGAGCGAGGCTCGCCGTTGGCGTGACCAACCCGAGTTCAAGCAGGCTGCTCACGAACTTTCTCGCCACGGGTCCGGCGGCTTTGCCTCCCGAACCGCCGTGTTCCAACACCACGACGAATGCCACGCGAGGCCGCTCGGCCGGGACATAGCCCGCGAACCACGCATGGTCGGCACCGTTCGTCTCGGCGGTCCCCGTCTTCCCGGCGATGGTCACGTTCTCCAGTTTCACTGTCTTGAAACCAGTGCCGTGTACATCGTGCACGACCCTGACCAATCCCTCGCGCACGTGAGCCAACGTCTCTGGATGCAGCCCTGCAATCGGCTCGGCGTCTGGGTGAGAAATCACGGGGCGAAACGCTGTTCCGTCCGTCAACATGGCCGGTCCCGAGGCACTCGCGAAGTGTGGCTTCACGAGCAGTCCTTCGTTCGCCACCGCGGCCATCGCGCGGGCCATTTGCAACGGCGTCACCAGCAACTCCGACTGACCAATCGCCAGCCCGAGCGTATCGCCGGGATGCCAACGACGACGCTGTTCCGCATTCGTGTCACTTGAGTCCGTGGGAGTTGGCAGACGACCGACGGACTCCGACGGCAGGTCGACACCCGTGGCCTGACCGATTCCAAGCCGACCGGCCCAGTCCGCGAGCGTCTGCGGCCCCATGCGTCGCGCGGCGGTGAAGAAGTAGACGTTGCAAGAACGACAGAGTGCATCGGCCAGTCGCATCTCACCGTGACCGACTTGGAAATGGCGATACGTGAGGCAGCGATGCTGATCGGGTCGGTCGAGATACCCCTGGCAATAGATCGGTGTCTCGGCTCGCAGCTTGCCGCTTTCCAACGCCGCGACCGCCGTGACGATTTTGAACACCGAGCCGGGAGCCAACGCCATCTGAGTCACTCGCGAGAACAACGGCTTGCGTGGATCGGCCAACACGTCGCGCCAACCGCTCGCGTCGGAAGCGACCAGCAAATTGAGATCGAAACGCGGCGCAGCGGCAGCGGCGAGGATCGCCCCCGTGTGAACATCCAGCGCGACGAGACAACCGCCTTGGGGACACGAGGCCTCACGCGCGGCGTCCAGATGCGATTCGCCATCGGTCGTTCCGGCCAGCGTCACATTGGCGAGTGCTTCATCCAGCAGTTGCTCCGCTCGACGTTGCACTTCCGCATCGAGCGTCAGCACCAGATCGCGACCGTGTTGCGGCTCGCGCACGACTTCGCTGGTCACGACTTCTCCGCGTCGGTTCTTGACCAAACACCGTTCGCCGCGCTGGCCGCGCACATGCGCGTCATATTGAAGTTCGAGACCACTGCGCCCAACCCAATCGCCCGCCCGCTCGTCGTACGACTGGACTGAACGAGCGTCACCGCTCGATCGTTGCTCGCGCCGCGC
>JAYTXB010000518.1:0-2300 GCA_043743205.1 Schlesneria sp. | reverse complement strand
TCCCAACAATTTGATGATCACCCCCGCATCGGGAACGCCTTTCAAAGCGTCATCCAGCGAACTGAAATGAGTCTCCGACACGGCTCCCGAACCAATCGTTCTGACCGGCAGACCTGTTGGTTCAACATCTTTCACGGCCCACTGAGGAAGGACTTCGACATCGAAGTCAGGCAGTGGAGCGGGTGGTTTCGGTGGTCCGGCCGGCTGAGCCGAAGGTGACTCCGCAGGCTTGGCGGCGGGCTTGTTTGCGGCCTCGTCAGTCTGTCCGGATGCGGCTGCGAGTTGGGACGACTTGGATTCACCCGCCGCCGGGACGACACCGGAATAATCGTCAAAGCCGACTCCGCTGCTGAACGAAGAGATTACATAGCCGAGTCCCGCGACCAAAACGATCACACCGCAGATCACTCCTAGGTACTTGATGGTCTCGGCACTCAACCCTTTACGTTCGGCGTCACCCTCAACTTGAGCCGCCTCGCGCTTGGGTGGAAGTGGCTTGTGAGTCTTCACCTTCACTAAGTTTTCGTCGGCAGACTTGGCATCGCGTCCCCCTTTGGACTTGCCGGAGATGCGCTGCGATCCCGGCTCCGACTGGTCTTCGACGAGTTTTGAGGCTTTCGGCTTTTTCGCGCGGGCTGGCTCGTGGTCATCCGAGGCATCGTCGTCATCGTGAGTCGCTCGTGACCGGACGGTGCGGCGCTGCGAGTCACTCTCGTCGGAGTCATCCTCAGCAGCCTTCGCCCCTTTGGGCTTCGTGCGTCGCACTGGCTCCGCATCGATCTCATCGTCGTCTTCATCGAGATCTGCTGAGCGCGAGCGTGACCGCTGTGGAGCCGACCTCGTTTCCGCTTCGTTCACGTCACCCGTCTCGCGACTGGCGTGCTTCGACTTGCGGCGCGGCGCGGTGGGGACTTCATCCGGCGTGACTTGAGCGTCCCGTTTCTCGTCATCGTAGTAGCCGTCGTCTTCCTCAGCGTCATCGTCCTCAGTGGCAGACTTCCCGCGACGCCCCACCGTTTTCTGATCGTAGTCGGACAAGTCGCCAAAAATCTCGCGCGAAATATTCGCATTGGAGAGTGTCGAGCGGGCCAAGTCCTCGAGTAGTTCGGCGGGAGTCTGATACCGGTCCTCCGCCTTCTTCGCCATCAGGCGTTGCAGGACGGCGGTCAGCCCTTCGGGAACGTTGGGGTTCTTCTCGCGCGGATCGGGGATCGGCTTGATCGCGTGCGCTTGCAGCTTGTTGGTCAGGCTCCCTTCAGGGTAGGGCGGCTCCCCAGTCAGCATCTGGTACCACGTACACCCGAGCGAATAGAGATCGCTGCGAATGTCGGCCGACTTGCTGTTGCGAGCCTGCTCGGGCGACATGTAGTCCACCGTGCCGACCGTCGTCCCGGCGCGAGTGATATTCGTTTCGAGCGTGTCATCGACCGAGCGGGCCAAGCCGAGGTCGGTCACTTTGACGACGCCATCGCGCCGGATCAACAAGTTGGACGGCTTGATGTCGCGGTGCACGATGTTTTGCTCGAAAGCGTGTTGCAGCGCGGAAGCGACCTGTTTGATGATTTCGATGGAGCGCTTCACGGGAATGACGCCACGCTTCTGAATCAATTCAAACAAGTCTTGGCCTTCGACCAGTTCCATCGCGATGTACAGATAACCGTCGTCTTCGCCGGTGTCGTAGACCGCCACGATGTTGTTGTGACGCAACTGCGCCGCCGCTTGGGCCTCGGCTTTGAAACGCTTCACGAGGGTCGGGTTCTGAGCCTTGTCACGCGGCAACACCTTCAGCGCGACGACGCGCTTGAGCTGCATGTCGCGGGCGAGATAAACCGTACCCATGCCTCCCGCGCCGATCCGCTTCTCAATTTGGTACTTGCCCAGCATCTTCAATTCGGGCACAGCTTGCGGCGGTGGTCCACTCGCACCCGCGACCGCAGGATTTCCTTCCGCAGTCATGTCAGTCCTCGAATCCAGTGATGGGAAGCGGCAACGCGATCAATAACCATCCGAGTTGAGTCCGAGCGCCAAATGCTCGATCGGCACTGCGTTTTGGCATCGAGCGATGCAGTTGAACTCAACAACATCCGGCAGTTTCTGAAAGATAAAGTGAGCGTCAGAGACGTGGCGAGGGCCGGACGCAATCTGTCGAAGTGGCGGAAGTGTAACAATCGGCCCGACAGACCGTCAAAACAGCAATTTCACCAACGCTCTTCGGCGTTGGTTCAAACCTCCCGTTCAACAAACATGACCCTCACCGAGTTGACACTCCAGAGCGATCCGGAAAGTAGATGCCTGTTTTT
>JAYTXB010000517.1:0-1598 GCA_043743205.1 Schlesneria sp. | reverse complement strand
CATGTATCTCGCGTGCGAACTTCCCGGCGACCATCGCGATCCGTTTGATCGCCTCATCGCGGCACAGGCGGAAGCGGGGGGATTCAAGCTCGTCTCACCGGATGAAGCATTCCTGACGTTGGGGATCGCGGCGCTTTGGTGACCAAATGCTCGCCCTGTCATCCGGCATTCGGAACAGCCCGATGACATTGGTTCCTCTCACTTCAACCGCTCCTTCAAGCGATTGAGTTCCTGAAGTGCGGCGAGGGGGGTCAGGTTGTTGAGGTCGAGGTGGCGGAGTTCGTCCATGATGGGATGCTCTTCCGGGGCGAAGAGGGTGCGTTGCTGTTCGCGTTTCTGTTTCGTGGGGCGTTCGGGGACTTTGGTTTTGCCCGTGTCATCGACGTGATCCGATTCGAGGGTTTGCAGGATGACCTTCGCTCGGTCGAGGACCGAGCGCGGGACTCCGGCCAACTGGGCGACGTGGATGCCGTAGCTCTTGTCGGCCGAGCCGGGGACGATTTTGTGCAGGAAGATCACGTCGTCGGCCTCCTCCTTCACCGCCACGTTCCAGTTGACGCACTGCTTCAGCGTCTCGGCGAGTTGCGTCAGTTCGTGGTAGTGCGTGGCGAACAGCGTGCGGCAGCCGATGACATCGTGCAGGTATTCGGTGATCGACCACGCGAGCGAGATGCCGTCGTAGGTGCTCGTCCCGCGCCCGATCTCGTCGAGAATGACGAGGCTCTGTTTGGTGGCTGCGTTCAGGATGCGAGCCGTCTCGGTCATCTCGACCATGAACGTCGATTGGCCCTTGCCCAACTCATCGCTCGCGCCGACTCGGGCAAAAATGCGGTCGGCGATCCCGATCCGAGCCGACTTCGCGGGAACGAACGATCCCATCTGGGCCAGGATCGTCAGCAGGGCAGCCTGCCGGATGTAGGTGCTTTTACCGGCCATGTTCGGGCCGGTGATGAGTTGGATGAGGCCGGAGGGTTGATGTTCGATGGTTGAGGGTTGATGGACAGAAGAAGCGGCTGCTGCGCGAATGTGAGCGCTCTCGCCGTTCGGCCCCCTCACCCTAGCCCTCTCCCCCGAAGACGGGGGAGAGGGGACAAGAGCTGCGGCCTCGCTCCCGCCCGCTGACTTCTTCTTCCCGTCTCCCTGACTCCTCCCCTCTGACCCCTGGCTCCTTCCGATCCGCACATCATTCGGCACGAACTCGCCGCTTGGTTTGAGACGGTCCAACACCGGATGCCGTCCTTCGCGGATGTCGAGGATCGGGTCGAGCGTGATCTCGGGGCGGCAGTATCTGGCGCTCAGGGCGAGCGTCGCGAGACCGGCCAGCACGTCGATCTCGGCGAGGGCTTCGGCGTTCTCACGCAGGCGAGCCGACTGCGCGGCGACTCGCTGTCGCAGAGCGGTGAAGAGTTCTTGTTCGAGTTGCACGGCCTGCCCTTCGGCTCGCAGTACCTTCTCTTCGTATTCCTTGAGCTGCGGTGTGATGAAGCGTTCCTGATTCTTCAGCGTCTGCTTGCGGATGTAGTCGATGGGGACTTTGTCGGCCTGTGCGGCGGTGCATTCGAGGTAGTAGCCGAAGACGCGGTTGAAGCCGACCTTCA
>JAYTXB010000516.1:0-4503 GCA_043743205.1 Schlesneria sp. | reverse complement strand
GGTGAGACGAGCTTGAATCCCCCCGCTTCCGCCTGTGCCGCGATGAGGCGATCAAACGGATCGCGATGGTCGCCGGGAAGTTCGCACGCGAGATACATGACTTCCTGAGAAATCGGAACCGACTGAACTCCGTGGAACAGGAGTTCGGCTGGAACCCATTGCCTGGGAGCGTCCGGCAGCGGCAGCTTGCCCGCTTTGTGCTTGAGCACGATTTCCCAGACGCTGGCATCGCTAAGAAACAACTCATTCGCCTCGTCGTCGAGAGCCAGCGTCGCGGTGGGTGAGAGTTTCGACGGCTCCGTGGCCAACCACAACAACGTGCAGGTGTCGAGCAGCAGTCTCATAGCCCCCACTCTTTCAATTCCTCAGCGGTCAGCGGCACGAGCGACCGATCGGGAATCGAAAACAGGCTGCCACGAAGTTCGCCGACTTTCGGCCGTCGCGGTTTGGATTCACTGCCAAACGGAACCAGCCGGGCGATCGGCTTCTCACCGCGAGCAATGATCACTTCACCCCCCGCCTCCACTTCCGACAGCATCTCCGACAGTTCCAATTTGGCCTGATCAACCGAGATGGTTCGCATGGTTCTTCCTTTGAGCCAACAGAACGGGTTCGCTGAAAACCCGAGTGACCAAAGTCTGCGTCTACGCGAAGCCGGTCTGGCGGGAGAATAGCTTGAGCGGTGGCCGGTCGCAAAGACCGTTTCGGGCAGTGGCCGCGACATTTCGACACGATCACGACGGCACGGGCAAAACCAAAGTCTCCGAACGCTCCACGAAACAGAAGCGCGAACAGCAACGAACCCTCTTCGCCCCGGAAGAGCATCCCATCATGGACGAACTCCGCCACCTCGACCTCAACAACCTGACGCCGCTTGCGGCGCTGCAGGAACTCAACCGGCTGAAGGAGCGGTTGAGGTGAGGCAAAGGTAGGGTCCGTGGAGTCTTCGAAACGCACCACAATCGACGCCACAATTCCCATCGCGGCGCGTTTCGAGGACTCTACGCACCCTACGCAACTATGCACCCGGCCCAACTTGAGTCACAACATGTCAGAAATCGAACGCAAAGAACTGAAAACCACCAGCTTCGAGATGGTGGGTCTCACCAATGTCAACATTCTTCTTGGGCGCAATGGCGCTGGAAAAAGTCATTTTCTTCGTTTGATTGACTCTGACCTGGGCAATAACGCCGACTTCAACGTTCGCTATATCAGCCCTGAACGTGCAGGCGTTTTTCGAAAAGATGGCAACATCCAGAACAATCTAGAAAACAACAAGAGCTGGTTGCGAGAGGTACGAGCGATGAATCAAGCCGCGAATTTCAAGGCGGCTTCCGCCACTCTTCTAAGGGAACTTGAAGTAGTTTACTTGCGTAAGTTGCAGAACTCACCAGTTCTGCGTCAAGATCTCGAACGCAATTTCCAAACAGACTACCTTGATGACATCAACCGCCTTCTGACCAACGTGTCTGTTGAGCAGCGACACGCGGACTTTATCTTTCGCAGCAGTTCCGGTGATGTGGTTCCACCGGATCAGATCAGCAGTGGGGAGTCGGAAGCGGTCTCGCTAGCTTCCGAAATCATGTACTTCTTCGAGACTGTAGATAGCTCAAGATTCAATCTCCTTCTCCTTGATGAGCCCGATGTACATCTCCACCCAGATCTTCAGGCAAGTCTGGCTAAGTTCATCCTGCGCAAGGTACATGACTTATCGCCGGAAGTTCGGCCTAAGGTCGCAATTTGCCTTGCAACCCACAGCACTCCCCTTGTGTGTGCACTGGCCGCGTCTGAATACACTTCCATTGGTACAAAGAATTTCGGGCTCGACAAAGTGCATCTGTTTGCCGCAACAGGTCAACTGAAGAAGGTAGCTCCGTTCTTCGGTCATCCTTTGTCGTTAAGCCTCAGCAATGACGCACTGCTGATTTTGGAAGGCGAAGACGATGAGCGAGTTTGGCAACAGGCGGCTCGATCATCCCAAGGTCGAATCCGTTTATTCCCTGTGCTGGCGTCTTCCGTGGGCCAGCAACCTGAACTTGAGGCATTTTGTGCTCAACTCCTGAGTGCCCTATATGATTCGCCAATCGCCTACTCACTTCGGGATGGCGATGGGGAAACTGACGACCTGACACCAACTGGGCCAATCGTTCGGTTCAGACTTCACTGCTACGCCATCGAAAATGCCCTGCTGACCGAAGAGTGCCTCCGCCGTCTTCAAACAACATGGCCTCAGTTCCAAGCGTCGGCTAGGGACTGGATTGCGAAGAACAATACGCATCGTGACATCGAACTAGTTCAAAAACTTGTCGAATCCGTTGATCGTATGCAAAACCAAAAGATCAAGCAGATTCGACAACTCATCTGTGCGATCGCCGGTTCGACCAAGCCATGGGAAGTTGTCGTTGGCCAAGCTCTCGGCGCTCTCAATGCGGAATCCCTCGACGATTCTACAGCGACGTTGACAGATTTTATCGGCCGGGATGCAATTATCGCCTTGCTTGGAACGCATGGCGCTGAGTAACGAAGTACAGGACGATGGCGGGTATCTGCGGTATGTTGTCTCGACCAACATTTCTGTGGCTTCGCTCAAAGCCGCCCCTGCCACAACCATCCTGCGCGGCGCATCATCAAGATTTTGGGCGATCCATGATTCGGAATGAGAACGAATACAAAGACGCCGTCCGACGGTTGGGTGAGCAGGAAGAGCGGCTGAAGCAACAGGCTGCGCAGCTCAAGCAGACGAAGCTGTCCAAGGATGCGATCAAGCGGGTGCTCGACCCCGTTCGTTCCTTTCACGAGCAGATCAAGGACGAGGTCGCGAGCTATGAGCGGCTGAAGCGGGGTGAGTTCGATGAGTTGCAGAACTTCGCCGGGATCGGGCGGTTGCTCATCGCCCTCCGGATCGCCAAGGGGCTGACTCAGCGCGAACTGGTCGAGCGACTCGAAGTGAGCGAGACGCAGGTCTCGCGCGACGAACGCAACGAATACCACGGCGTCACCGTCGAACGAACCAATCCAATCCTCGAAGCCCTTGATGTTGAAGTGACCAGCGCCGTGGCGTCGTTGGGGCAAACTCGCCGCTCTGCGAAAAAGCGGCCGTCGCTTGCGCCAAACTGATGGGCACCTCCTCGGAATGCTTCTCAGCAGTGCCGTCCTCGCGCGGTGTGTTCCGAAGACTCCCGCGAGCGGTTTGTCTCAGACCAAAGTAGCCTTCACGCGGAGCGGTGAAGGCTACTTTGAAGCAAGAACGAAAGCTTGAAGACTCCACGCACCCTACACGATGTCACGCGACACCATCACGGCTTGCGCACGTCGAGGCAGAGAATCTCGCGACTGTCGCGCAGGTAGAGGCGGCCGTTGGAGAGGGCGGGGGCTTGGCGAGTGGTTTCCATGAGGGTGACTCGACCGAGTTCGTCGTACTTCTTCGAGGAAGCCCGCGCGACGATCAACTCACCCGCCATCGTGGTCAGGAAGAGTTTGCCGTCGGCTGCGATCAGGTTGCCCTTGCCGAAACGAAGCATCTGCCACGCTCGCTCGCCCGTTGTCGCGTTGACGCAGGTCAGATGAGTCACCGGGCCGGCACCGCCGACGTTGTCCATGCCGTACAGGAAACCATCGAGCAACAGCGGCGTCTGCCATTCGCTGCGCAGGACACTCTTCGGTCCAAACGACTGCCAGACTTCGGTCAGTTCAAACTTTTCCGCATTGCCCTTCGGTTTCAGATCGAGGAGCACGCTGCCGTGGTTCTCACCGGCGGACAGTAAGAGTTGGCCCTTGATGGAGAGGGGCGTCGCGATGTTGCAGTCGTAGTTCGTCTCGAAGGGATAGCGCCAGAGCACCTCGCCCGTCTTGGGTGCGATGCCGAGTGCCGAGCGTCCCGTGTACGACACGATTTGAGAGCGGCCTCCCACGGTGAGCAGCGTCGGTGACGAGTAGCCCGCCGAATCGTTGCCCGCCGTCCAAACCTGTTTTCCAGTTTTCGTGTCGTAGGCCACGAGTGTCGCCTTGGGTGCGCCGACCGTCACGATGACTTGATCGCCGATCACGAGCGGAGAACTGGCCATCCCGTACTCGGCCTCTTTGCCGGACAACTCGGCCAGCGGATCGTGCGACCACAATTTCGAGCCGTCCTTGAAACTGATCGCGGTCAATCGTCCTTCACCACTGAAGACGAAGACTCGATCGCCATCAATGGTCGGCGTCGCGCGTGGGCCGTCTCCCATCGGGTTGCGGTACGCGTCGGCAATCTCCTGTTTCCAAATCGACTCGCCTGTGATGTCGTTCAGCGCGACCAGCCACTGCTGTCCCTCGCGCTGAACCATCGTGAGAACGCGACCGCGACTGATGGCGAGGCCCGACATGCCGACTCCGCCGGTAACTCGCCAGACGACCTTCGGCCCGCCATCGGGCCACTGTTCCAGTAGGCCGGTTTCGGTCGATAGTCCGTTGCGCTGCGGACCGAGAAACTGCGGCCACTCGTTTGCGGGAGTCTCCTGTGTTTTG
>JAYTXB010000515.1:0-5975 GCA_043743205.1 Schlesneria sp. | reverse complement strand
AAGGCGGTCGTTCGACGCTGGATATCGGGATCAGCGAGCGCATCTTCAGGAACGAAGACGTAGTCTGGTTGATCGATGAAGCGATAGTTGTTCGGATCGAGATACAGATTGGCGAGAGCGACTTTCCGATTGCGACTGGTCGGTGGCCCCGTCGGTTCCGACTGCGGACCTGGTTGTTCTTCATCGGACATGTGCAATCAGCCTATCTCGGAATTATGAATCAAGTCCAAGCTTGTCGCGGTGAAGTGTATCACTGGATATCGAAGATGCCGATACCGAGCTGCTTGCCCTCGGCTTTGCGGATGACTCGGCCGACGGCTTGGATGATGTCCACCATCGAACGCTTTGGGTCGATGAACGCCACGCCGTCGAGGACCGGAACATCGACTCCTTCGCCGAGGCAGGCGCAGTTGGAGAGGATGCCGCGCGTGTCGTCCGGCAGGTTGCCCAGTCCCTTCAGCAATGTCGCTCGTTGTCCGGCGGGTGTGTGACCCGAGATGTGCTTGGTCCAAAGCTTTCCCGAAGGCCGGGCCGACTGCGTCAGGTGCGGGATCACTCCCGGCAAGGAATCTCGCAGTGAGGCATCGACGAACCGCGCGGCCTTCGCCACCGACGAGTGAAACGTGATGAGCCTCCGCAGATCGTATTTCCGCATCGCCTTGGCCAAACCGATCTGCGCGGCCAGCGTCCGGGCGTCGGTATTCAGGCCCTCGGCCGTGCGGACCAAGCGAGCTTCCTCGGCCCACGCTTGGGCTTCGCGGTCGGTGACTCCGATCACGACGACCTGATAATCGGTCAGCAGCGGTTCGGGCTTGGCACTGATGGCTTCGTGGAACGTGAGGACGTGGAACTCGGGGCCGAAGACGTGTGCGTCGTCCATCGAGACGAGTTCGTATTCCAACTCCGCCGCGCGTCGCTTGACGTACTCTTTGAAGTAGCGCGGTGTGGCGGTCATGAACAGTCGCTTAGACGCCTTGATCTTCTTCCCATCCAGCACGGTCGCGAACAGACCCTCGGCGTGTCCGGCGAGGCGGTGCGCTTCGTCGCAAATGGCCAGATCGAACGGCTTGGCCTTTCCCGTCTGCGCGGCGGCGATGCGGTCGGACGACTGATACGTGGCGAACACGACAGCCGGGCGTTTCCGGCGCTGGCCGAGGAAGTGCCGAATCTCTGCGGGATCGGTCGTGACCTTCACGCCGAGATCAGCCGTCGATTGAATCGCGGTGTCGGCTTTGCTCTGCACAACTGATTCGTCGGAACAGACGACGAGCGTGTCGAAGTCCTGCGCGGCATGGCGGCCCCATTCGGCAAGATTCTGCTGCACCAGCGAAAGCGACGGGACCAATACCAGTGTGAGAGAACTCTGTAGCCGCTCGGCAATCCACAGCGCCGTGAGCGTCTTGCCGGTGCCACAGGCCATGATGAGTCGGCCACGGTCTTGGTCCTCAAAACCGTTGACCACCGCCTGAATTGCGGTGGCTTGGTGGGGACGCGGATTCCACCGGGCCAGCGGTGCGGCTGGTCCTCCAATCTGAACGGGCCACTCAAGTTCCTCGGTCAGGAGGTGGCCGCGCAGGACGAGGCCCACCGGCTTCTCTTGGGCGTGCAGCGTCCGACGGGCCGTGGCCCCGATGTCGTCCGTGGTCGCCATCAAGAGACGACAGGCAAACTCGGGACGGCTCGACTCCGACAGGAACGAGTCGATTTCGCGTTTGGGGATCGCTCGGTCCGGATGATCGGCCTTCGACTGAATCGCCCACAATTCTCCGGTCCGCGTGCGAGCGATGAGGTCGATGCCCGCATCGGCTCCCCACCGCTCCGGCCAGTCCTTCCACAACCAGACTTTGTCGAACTGACCTCGATACCGAGGCGCGTGCTCCAAGAACCACTTGCACAACCACTCAAAGTCGCCGCCAAACGAAGTCCCTTCCGCATCGCGACGGATATTGGCTTCGATGTACTCGAAAGAACCTGCGACTGAGGCGGGATCGGGAGTTGGCATGTTGACTTTATGAGGAATCGCAGAGATGGCGCGGCCTGTTTCCAGCCGGAGGCCGCAGGCCCCAGAAACTTTGATTGAAGTCCGATTGGGTCGCAAGGCTGAGTTCTTGATCGACGTTGGAAAATGCTGGCGGACCAAACAGCTACCGTGCGCCGAGTGATGCTGGAAAAGCACAGCATCGAACTTCAAGTTCCCACTTCAAAGAGGAAGTAACGAACGGGCGCTGTGGGGAGTCGCAAGCGACCGACACGATGATTTTCGCCCCACCGAACTTCGCTACGAATCGGCAATGTGTGAACCAACCTCGTTCGCGACCGGAGACGATCCAAGCCGCTGGTCGATCCACGGCGGATCGACAAAGCGGCGCAGGAGCCAGCGGAAGGTGTGTTCGATCCGCGCTTCGGTTGCGGCTCGTGTCGTGGTGGCGCGACTCGGTTGAGATTCACTGGTGGCTTCCTCTGCGACGGGCTGGTCCGGCAGTTCAACCGCTGCCGTGTCCGTCCAAACAAAGCCGTGCAGTTCGAGGCGTGTGAGCCAGCCTTCTTGTTCGGCAATGAAGTTGATTCGATCCTGAATGCGTCGTCCCCAGACGACGCCGAACGTGTCGAAGTAGTCCAACCAGAGTTGATCGAAACGATCTCGCTTCAGCGCAGAGTTGTCGTGCGAACGGCTGGCGAGCAACACCGCGACGACGAGCAACCCGGTACTCCACATGCGTGATGCTTCGCGATTGGCCAACCACGTCGGACAGGCTGCGGACGACGAGACCGCGAGAAACGCACACGCGACGCCAAAGCCAACGGCAGGCAACGTGAACCGCGTGCCGCAGTAGTTACCCGCTCCCATGATGAGGACGAGCAGGTAAGCGACCAGTTGAGGTGTCTCCAGTTGCAGGCCGCGCAATTCGCTCCCTTGCAGCCAGAGCGAGAGGACCGGCCACCCCATGACGAGCAACAGCGGCAGTTGAATGAACCACGTCCAGACGCGCGTTCCAGGGCGTCGCGATCCGAGGACCGCAATCGGTGGGCAGAGCGCGAGGACTGCCGAGCCATACCACAAATGATCGGCCAGCGATTTTGAGGCAACATGTAAGCCGTGGTCACTCACCCACGCTGCGGCCCACACGACGAAGGCCACCATCGCCCAGAGCCACGCCGATCGCAGCGTCGTATTGAGAAGAGCCTGTCGCGCGCGGAAGAGGACTCGCACAACGACGGCGAGTCCGACTGAGACAGTGATGACGGTGATTGGGGTCAGAGAAGTTGTTCCGTGTGCTGGTCGCGCCGCATCAGGGATGCACGCTCGGGAGGTTGCCTTCCAAGTTGGCATCGGGCGGAGCGTGGTACGAGTGACGCTGGTCTGCGGCGCGGTCTGATCTGTTCAACTCGTGCAACCGTACAAAGCGGCCCGTGACAATCGTCACAGGCGGCAGGTTGTCTCACAGCCTACGCATCTTTTCAAATCGAAATCGTTTGACTGAGTGGAATAGCTCGCCTCGTCCGAAAACTTAGGGCAGTGATGCAACCTTGCGTCCAAGGACATGTCGAGACCACCTGACAAGGTGTCTGGTTGAGTGCTCGAAAGTCCCTCACGTTCCACGGCCCCGCTTCTGTAGGAGAGACTGAGATGAAATTTGCATGGATTACCGCTGCGTTGGTTTGTTTTGCCGGTATCAACAGCGCCGATGCTGGCCTGTTCCACCACCGAGGTAACGGTAACGGTTGCGGCTGTGCCCCAGCTTCGTGTGCGGCTCCCGCACCAAGCTGTGCCGCTCCCGCTGCTTGTGCCCCAAGCTGTGCAGCTCCGGCTGCTTGTGCCCCAAGTTGTGCGGCTCCAGCCGTGACCTGCGCTCCTGCTTGCCACACCGGTTGCAACTCGGGCTGCAACAGCTGCTGCAAGAAGTCGCACTGCTTCAAGATGCCAAAGCTCTGCTTGCCCAAGATCAAGTGCTGCAAGGTTCGTAAGAGCTGCTGCAACACGGGCTGCTCGACCGGTTGTGCTCCAACCTGTGCCGCGCCAGCCGCTTGTGCTCCAACCTGTGCTGCTCCAGCCGCGTGTGGCCCGACCTGTGCCGCTCCAGCTGCTTGCTGCCGCTGAACTGCAACTCACGGCTTCGGTCGTGAGAAGTTGAATCGGTTTGAAGTTGATACTGACGATTGAGTGACCGTAGCCCGTCCGTGAGGACCGTCGACAGAATCGTGGTGGGCCACGGGAACGTGAGGCAAAGTCTGGGGGAGGTTCTGCCTCCCCCAGACGAGTCTCTCGCAAAGACTGCTGACTCGAAGAGTTCGCTCTTCCTGGGTGAGATGACTCTAACTCGCGGCCTGCAAGCTGCGAACGATGCTCGTCAAACAAGTTTGGTAGCCGATGCTTTCGACCGACAGCCGCGAATCAACGGGCTGTTCGAGCAACTCTGACGAAACATGAGAGGTGGCGGAACCCAAGTGGATCCGACACCTTCTCGTGCTTCTTTGGGTTGGGCAATGAGAGTTTGAATGGAAATCAGGACTAGGGCATCAACAAGCGATCCGAGGTGGTGAGCCGGGTGCCGTGAGGCCGCGGACTTTCCGGAGAAGAACCCGGGGCCTCACGGCACCCGGCTCACCTCGATCATCAGATTGATGCGCCGGTCGCCTTATCCTCCCACGGCCATTCCTACTTGGTAGACGACGAGCGCCGCGAGATAGGCCAGTGTGGTCATGTAGGCAAACGTGAAGAGTGACCAGCGCCACGAATTGGTTTCGCGGCGGATGACCATCAGGGTCGAGGCACACTGCGCACAGAGCGCGAAGAAGACCATGATCGAGAGCGCGACGGGGATCGAATAGACGGGCCGACCGTCGGGCCACTTCGAGTCCTGCAGCGCTTGTTGCAGCCCCGAGTCGGATTCATCGACATCGCCTCCCAAACTGTAGATCGTCCCGAGCGTCGCCACGATGACCTCCCGCGCAGGGAATGACGCGAGAACGCCGACTCCGATGCGCCAGTCCCAACCGAGCGGTCGCACTGCCGGTTCGATGGCCTTGCCGAATTGGCCGAGATAACTGGTTTCGAGCAGTTGTTCTAAGAGAGCGTTGCGCTGCTGGATCATCGCGTCGAGCGTTTGTTTCAAAACGGGATCGTCGGTCTGTTCGGTCAGCTCCGATTCGACTCGTTCGATCTCCACGCTCGCTTGTTGTTCGGCGGAGTGATCGCCGGGGAAGTAGCTGGCGGCCCAGACCAGAATCGAAGTCGTGAAGATCAACGTGCCAGCGCGCAACACGAAGGCTCGCGCGCGGTCGTAGACTCGGCTGGCGACGATCCTCGGTGACGGCCACTTGTATCCCGGCAACTCCATCACGAACGGCGGCGTCTCCCCTTTGAACAAGGTTTTCTTGAAGAGCCAAGCCACGGGGATCGCGACCGCTGCACCAAAGAACGTCATCACAAACATCATCACGCCGTGCAGCGTGATCCAGCCGCCCGCCCAACTGATACTCGGAAAGAACGCGGCGATCATCAGTGCGTAAACCGGCGCGCGGGCCGAGCAACTCATCAGCGGCGCGACGAGGATCGTCACCATCCGATCGCGCCGGTTCTCGATTGTGCGGGTCGCCATGATTCCGGGGATCGCACACGCAAACGACGACATCAGCGGCACGAACGACTTGCCGCTCAAGCCGACTTTGACCATCAACTTGTCCATCAGGAAAGCGGCACGTGCCATGTAGCCGCAGTCTTCCAGCAGCGCGATGAACAGGAACAGGAAGCAAATCTGAGGCAAGAACACCAAGATGCCGCCGACACCCGCGATCACTCCATCCACGATCAAGCTGCGAAACGGGCCGGGCGGCAGCAGCGAGCCGATCTGAGAACCGACGGCGTGCTGAGCAGTCTCGCACAGGCTCATGAGCGGTGCAGAGAACGTTGAGATTGCTTGAAAGACCGCGAACATGATCGCAACGAACGCGGCCAGTCCCCAGACTTTGTGAGT
>JAYTXB010000514.1:0-1248 GCA_043743205.1 Schlesneria sp. | reverse complement strand
TTCTCGCTCAGAACCGGGCTTTGCCGTTCAACGGGCGAAGATCATTTTGTTCGCGCTCGACGGACTCTCAAACAAGGAGATCGCGACACGCGTGGGCTTGGAGCGGCATCAGGTCGGGCTCTGGAGGGCTCGCTGGGCCGCTGCTTATGAAGGCTTATGTTTGGTTGAGCAAACGCGCGATTGGGAACTTGCGGCCGCGATTCGCGAGTGCTTCCGAGATGCACCGCGACCCGGATCGCCGGGAAAACTGACCGCCTCGCAAGTCACCAGCATCCATCGATTTGGCGTGTCAGGCGCCGCAGCTCGCCGAGCGACCGATCACGCGTTGGACCGTGCGCGAGCTGCACGATGAAGTCCTCAAAAGAGAAATAGTGTCGAGCATCTCGCGGTCGCATGTCGGCGATCTGTTGAGGACCGCGGTGGTGCGACCGCATCGCGAGAAGATGTGGCTCAACACCACCGAGCGCGACGCTGGAGCTTTTCTGACACAAGCCATGGCGGTCTGCGAGGCGTATCTCACGGCGAAAGAATCCTGCGAGCGCGACGGCCTGCACACCGTCTGCGTCGATGAGATGACCGGACTGCAAGCTCTGCAACGACAAGCTCCCGACAAGCCGACCAAACCCGGAAAGGATCGCCGTCGCGAGGCCAATTATCGCCGTCATGGCACGACGACCTTGATCGGCAGTTGGGACGTCGTGGAGGGCCGAATGATCGAAACGCGACTGGGGAAGACTCGGAAGGAGCGCGATATTCTGAAGCACATGCAAGCGACCGTCGCGCACGACGAGCACGGCCCATGGCGCTTCATCATGGACAATCTCAACGTGCATTGTTCGGCCAGCTTGGTGAAGTGGATCGCGAAGTTGGAGGGCTTGAAAGTCAAAGATTTGGGGAAGAAGGGGCGCAGCGGAATCTTGAAAGATCAAGCCAGTCGCCGCGAGTTTCTGTCAGACCGAACGCATCGCATTCACTTGGTGTACGTGCCCAAACACAGTTCGTGGTTAAACCAAATCGAGCCGATCTTCGGGATCGTGAATCGCAAAGTGATGCGCGGAGGCGACTTCGAATCGGTGGCCGATTTAGAAGACAAGCTGCGGCGCTTCGTGGCCTACTTCAACGAGACCATGGCCAGTCCAATGACCTGGACCTACACCGGCAAACCGACCCAATCGCAGCCGGTCGCCAAATTCTGCCCGCCGCACCGGCGCATCACCCGCCCCTCGAAAACCCAAGCCGCAGTGCTAC
>JAYTXB010000513.1:0-2686 GCA_043743205.1 Schlesneria sp. | reverse complement strand
ATCCCTCGCCCCCACAACCAAACCCACTTTCCACTACAAAACCGCAGCCGCATAAAACCTTACGAAATAGCTCATTATTTTCCGGATAGCCTCTCAATGTGACTTTGCCCTCGGGCAGGTCTTCGTCGCCAGCAATCGACACATCGGCGATATCGAAACAGGTGTAACGAAACAGGTGCTTGCTCTCTTTCACGTAAAGCGACCACTCGGCCGAGAAGGCCCCGACGCAAGTCACAACCCCTTCCGCGCCACCTTTAGGGATCGTCAGTTCGGCGGTGATGCTGTGGCTCCGTGGAAATCTCTGCGGCCCGATTGGCTCGGGCAGCCAGACGTTGTTGCCGTAGTAGGTCCAACTCGTCTTTGGCGCACCAGACTCGCGAAATTTCGGATCGAACCGCTCCGAGAACCGCGAGTCGAGCGGGAAGACATCGTACTTCTTGGCCTCTTCCAAGAACTTGGCCTGAAGCTCTTTGAGTTTATCTGGCATCTTCGCGGCCAGGTCATCGGCCTGACTGAAGTCCTCTTGGACGTTGTACAGCTCCCACGGTGCTGTCAGGAAACCTTCGCCGCGGCCCGCAGTCTCCCACGGCAGACCGTACTTACTGCACGCCACCCAGCCGTCGTGGTAGATCGCCCGGTTGGTGGCCAACTCGAAGTACTGCGTCGCGTGCCGACCCTTGGCGTTCGCGTCGTCGAAGGAATAGACCATGCTCACACCTTCGATCGGCTTCTGCGGAATGCCGTTCACCACCTTCGCCTCGGGGATCTTGCACGCCTCAAGGATCGTCGGGACCACATCAATGACGTGGTGGAACTGCGTCCGCAACTCGCCCTTCGCCTTGATGCCATTCGGCCAGTGGACGACCAGCGGATTGCGTGTACCGCCGAAGTGACTGGCGACCTGCTTGGTCCACTGGAACGGAGTACACTTCGCGTGCGCCCACGCGGCCGGATAGTGGTTGTAGGTCTTCCAAGTTTCCGATCTCGTCCACCTGCTTCAGCACCTGCTTGAGGTCTTCTGGCACGCCGTTGAAGAAGGTCATCTCGTTGAGCAATCCCTGCGGACTTCCCTCGGCACTGGCTCCATTGTCGCCGGCGATGTAGATGACGATCGTGTTTTCGAGCTGGCCGGTTTGCCTGATCGACTCGATGACCCGGCCGATGTTGTGGTCCGTCTGCTCCATGTATCCGGCGTAGACTTCCATGAACCGGGCGTAGACTTTCTTCTGCTCGTCGGTCAGCGTGTTCCATGCAGGCAACCCCGGAGCGAGCGGGTTGAGTTTGGTGTCGGCCGGGATGACGCCGAGCTTCTTCTGCCGTTCAAACGTCTCCTGCCGAACGATGTCCCAGCCCTGATCGAACTTGCCCTTGTACTTCTCAACCCATTCCTTCTTCGGGTGATGCGGGGCATGCGTCGCACTGGGGGCGTAGTAGCAGAAGAACGGCTGGTCTGGTGCGACGGCCTTTTGCATGCCGATCCACTTGATGGCCTTGTCCGCCATGTCGTAGTCGAAGTTGTAATCGGGGTTGCCGAGGTACGGCTCGATGGGCTTGGTCCCTTCGGTGACGGCCGGCCGCCACTGGCTCGTGTCCCCGCCGATGAACCCGTAGAAGTGATCGAACCCGAGACCGGTCGGCCACAGATCGAACGGCCCGGCCTGACTGGTCTGCCAATCCGGAATGTTGTGCAACTTGCCGAACCAGGCGGTTCCGTAGCCGTTCTGCTTCAAGACTTCGGCAACAGTCGCCGTGTCCTTCTGCATCACCGAGTCGTAGCCGGGGAACCCCGTGGCCGCTTCGGTGATGACTCCCGTGTGAACCGTGTGATGATTGCGGCCGGTGATGAACGCGGCTCAAGTGGGGCTGCACAGGGCGGTCGTGTGGAACTGGTTGTACTTCAGCCCGCTGTCGGCGAGTTTCTGAAAGATCGGCGTGGCGCACGGCCCACCAAACGTGCTGGTCGCGCCGAATCCCACATCGTCCAGCAGCACGATCAGCACATTGGGCGCTCCCTTGGGGGCTCGCGCCGGTTGCGGGAAGTCCGACTTCGACTCTTTCGCCCGCAGGTTGATCGTGCCCTTAAATGGAGTCGGCGGTGTTGGCAAAACCTCCTGCGCCCCGGTGGCACGGGCAATGACCGCCGACACTACAAGGCTGACAGCGACAAGAATCTTCGTTCGTTTCATCGTGTTGATTTCCGTGTTTGGGTCGTGAAGTCACGGGCCGTTCTCGGAAGAGCGACTCGCGCGGTTCAGCGTCGGTGGGTGTGACTCACTTTGGTTCTGCGAGCCGATTGAGTGGCCCGTTTAACAGATTTGACGGGTGTGCTAACAGCGTTTATCGCTACGTCATCGGCGTGCGCGACGAACAGCCCGCGAGCGCATTCCACTTACGCGAGCGCAAGGTGTCAACCGGTCGGTGTTTTCCGACATCTCCACTTTCTGATTTGTTGAACTGTCAATTTACTACCTGTCAGGGCCATGCCATTTCAAAGTAGGGGTGGGACCAGCAGCGCTTCGCCGCGCCAGCCCACCATCATGAAAATTCGAGAATTGCTGGTGGCCCGGCGCGGCGAAGCGCTGCTGGTCCTGTCTTTTACACACAAGTCGGGAGTTGTTTTCTGAGATTGTTTATTCGCGACAACCTTTGGCATAAGTTTTGCGCATGGTCGAGAGAGAGGGATTTT
>JAYTXB010000512.1:0-1391 GCA_043743205.1 Schlesneria sp. | reverse complement strand
AGCGCTTTGAGCACGGGGCGCGTGTAGGGCCGTAGCGGTCCGTCATCGAACGTCAGCACCACCTCGTGGTCCTGGAGGAACTCCGTTCCGGCGTGACTGGCGCCGAATTCTGGCCCCCCAGTGGTATCGATTTCGACAATGCGGGAGAGGCCAAGTACGTTGGCGTCGGTGGCGCATTGCTCGACAACGGGTTCGGCGCGCGAAATTTGCGCCGTAAAAAGCGCCGCGCCAAGTGCCAAGGCCAATCGTGTTTTACCCGCGTATTGCATCAAACCCGTGCTTGCCCGCTTCGTCTTGTCATAGCTGGATGTTTTCATCTCAGTTGAATATCTAAGTAGCGGCGGCCGCAGTGCAAAGACGGCGCCCCGTGGCCCCTCATAACGAAGTTTCAACCTCGATCAATCCATGCTCACAAATTGAGGCCGAAACAATGGCATGGCTGTTGTGACCCGGCGACAGCCAAACCTGTAAACCGGTATAATAACCCTCAAGTCGAGTGTCGAATCAGTCCACAGCCCGACCCGTCGTCAGGCGTTGTGGCAATGCCATCACGGAGTAGTGCCTCAAGTGGTTGAAGAGCGCCAAATCGACACGCCTGGTGAAACGGACGAGCGGCCGACGGCCGAACTTGTCCGTAAGGTCTCCGACGTGCTGGCCCGGCACGACGCCGCTGCTCTCGCAGCCTTGATTGAGGATCTAAAAACACCCGATCTTGCCGAATTGGTCGAGCTGCTGACGCCTTTGGAACGTGTCTCGTTGATCGAGACGATGGGACCCGCGTTCGACTTTGAGGTTTTGTCGGAACTCGACGAATCCGTGCGTGATCAGTTGTCGGAGGCGCTGTCCAACGACGTTCTAGCTCTAGCCGTCACCGAACTCGATACCGATGACGCCGCCTACCTCATCGAAAATCTCGAAGAGAGCGATCAAGAAGAGATTCTGGCGCAGCTGCCATCGGGCGACCGCGCGGCGATCGAACGCAACCTCGACTATCCGGAAGAAACCGCCGGCCGCTTGATGCAGTCGGACTTCGTGGCCGTCGCGCCGTTTTGGACGGTGGGTCATGTCATCGACCACATGCGCGAGGCGGAAGATCTGCCAGATCATTTCTCCGACATCTTCGTTGTCGATCCAACCTACCGGGTGCTTGGCTCGCTCGATTTGTCGAGGTTACTGCGAACAAAACGTCATGTGCTTGTCGAAAGTATCATGGACACCGACCGGCACATGGTTCTGGCGACCCAGGACCAGGAGGCTGTTGCCAATCAATTCGAGCGCTACGGCCTGTACGCCGCTCCCGTCGTTGACGCCAACAACCGCCTCGTCGGCGTCGTCACCGTCGACGACCTCGTCGAAGTCATCCAGGACGAGGCCGAAGAGGACATGAAGCG
>JAYTXB010000511.1:0-1311 GCA_043743205.1 Schlesneria sp. | reverse complement strand
TTTGTGTAATACGAAGTCCCATCGGCCTTGTACCACTCGTTACGGTATCCGAGCTTCAACTTGCTGGTGAGGTCGTAGAAGCCGTAGTTGATCAGGCCGACGGAATCACCAGCGATGCCGCCCTGAGCATTGAAGTTCGCACCGGCAAGATCGGAACCGAGCACGTCGAACTGATGAACCGTGCTGAACTTGTCCGACCACTTGCGGGTCAGGATGGCACTGTTGATGTTTCCGTTACCACGCCAACCGAGGTTTCCGTTAAGCATTGCGTAGGCCAACGAGGTCTTGTCGTTAACCGCATAGTTGAAGCCAGCGAGGACGGCTCCACCACCATTGAACCGCTCGAACCCGGTGTCCATACCGAGGACATATCCGCCCAAGACGGACAACTGATCGTTGACCTTATAGGTCGATAACGAGCCGGTGTGAGTGAATGGTTCGCTGTTGTAGAACGTCAGTTGGCGGCTCAGGAAGAAGTTGCCGTTAGATGGAACGACTTCGTATCCGATGGGCGTATAGAAGTGACCGACCTTCGTCGACAAGTTCCCCATCGCGACTTCGCCGTACAACTGAGGGAACGCCCACGAATACTGTCCGTGATCGAACCCGTTGTTGAAGTCCCAGCTTCCACTCGGTTTGTTACCGAAGGCCTGAGCATCGCGACCATCCACGCCGAACAGCACGTCGCCGCGGAAACCCCAGTCGAAGCCTTTGCTCCCGTCGGCCACTTTCGCAGCGTAGAGGTAGGCTTGATTGAGATAAGCGTGGCGGTACTCATGCTGATTGACAGCCGTGCCGTTACCAGCGAAAGCACCGTCCGGATTGCTCTGATATCCGTACTGGCTGTGACCGCCAATAATCCAGCCTTTGTCTTTGAGGCGATTGCCACCGCACTCATTGTCGAACAGGCTGATCAGCGTGAATGGTTCACCCAGATCGCCACTCAACAGGCCGCAACCGCTACTGGTGTCGCTGTTGCAGCCGCTGCCGCAACCGTTGAACACGGTCGCAGGATCACAAACCGCAGCCGGAGCAGCACAAGCAGCGGCCGCCGGTGTACAACAGCCATTGTTCAGATTCCGAAGACGCGCCGCAGCGTCTTCATAAAGTTTGTCGCAGCAGCCGCCACCTTGAATGGTGGGGCGACACGGCGCAGGGGCACAGCACCCTGGGTCCGCTGCGTGCAAAGCGCTCGTAACGAGCAACCCTGCGGTGCCGATCATCATGGACAATCCTGTCCCGAGATCGACAAAGCGAAGTCTCTTCAGGCCAAACATCTCAAACTCCTAGTTTTTGGTTCCTGTCACCTGT
>JAYTXB010000510.1:0-16598 GCA_043743205.1 Schlesneria sp. | reverse complement strand
AACCCGGGGCCTTACGGCACCCGGCTCGCCAGAGAATCATCGCAGGGGGCGAGGGGACAAGAATCCGGATCACGGTCGACTTCCTGATTGATGCTTCGGGTGAAGGGAGCTTTCTCGCGAGACAACTCGGCATTGAGCCGCATCGCGATGGGTTGAAGACACGCTCTCGGGCGCTGTTCTCTCATTTCACCGGCGTGCTTCCGTGGACCGAGCTGTACTCGGCGCGAGGCGGCGACATCTCCGGTCATCCGTATCCGTGTGACGATGCCGCGCTGCATCACGTGTTCGATGGCGGCTGGATGTGGGTGTTGCGGTTCGACAATGGCGTGACCAGTGCGGGCTTCTCACTCGAACCAAACCGGTATCCGCTCGACAAGGCCGTCGCGCCGGAAGCCGAATGGACCGCGTTGATGCAGCAACTGCCCGCCGTTGCGGAGCAGTTCGCTCGCGCGAAACCGATCGTCCCGTGGCGACAGACCGGTCGGATGCAGAGGCGTTTGGAACGTTCAGCCGGATCAAATTGGGTAATGCTCCCCAACACGGCGATGTTCCTCGACCCGCTGCATTCAACCGGGAATGCATTCACACTCGTTGGCATTGAGCGGTTGATGTTGATTCTGGAACGGAGTTGGGGCCAGGCGGAGTTGACGGATGAACTGAAGCAGTACGACTCGCTCGTTCAAACAGAAACGGAGTTTCTCGACAGCGTCGTCAGCGGCAGTTTCGCTGGCTTCCGAGACTTCCGGCGCATGGTCGCCCTGTCGATGTTCTACTTCGCCGCCGCGACATGGTCGGAAGAAGAACGCCGCGCGGGAATGGCGCGGCGCGGCGCGGCGTTCCTCAGTGCGGATCATGCGGGGTTGAAGGTGGCCCTCGCACAAGCGGTTCGCGACATCGGTGACGAGTCCGTTTCAGCTTCCGACTTCGCATCACGCATTCGCGCCGCGATCGCCCCGTTCAATCGCATTGGCTTTTGTGACGAGCGTCGCCAGAACATGTATCCCTACGGCTCCTGAGGCGATTTCGCGTGAACTCTACGGAGTTGTCGGCGATGAGCTCAGAATCGAGCGAACAAGAGCTTCTTTCCTCCGACTTCGTTCGTGAGTTCCAGTGAAGGGTGCGTGGTTTGTCGGAGACCTTCAAAGCGAAACGCCTCCCGGCCGTCGGGGGCAGGGGGGCGTTTGCGTATCTCATGGCAATTTGACGTTGGTTGCCAGCGAACTGGCAACCAATGTTGCTTAGTAACGTCCGCCGCCACCACCGCCACTGCTGCGTCCGCCACCACCGCCGCCGTAACCACCACCACCACCGCCGCCGCCGTAACCACCGCCGCCACCGCTGCGGCCACCGCCACCGCCGCCACTCCGTCCGCCACCGCTTTCGCGGGGACGAGCTTCGTTCACGGTCAATGAACGGCCTTGGAAGTCAGTCCCGTTGAGTCCAGCGATTGCAGCATCGCCGCCATCGCCCATTTCAACAAACCCGAAACCGCGCGAACGGCCTGTTTCACGATCCGACACAACTTGTGCGGATGAAACATTTCCATGCTGACTGAACAGCTCGCGCAGATCGTCAGCAGTGCAGCTGAAAGAAAGATTGCCCACGTACAGATTCTTGCTCATCGTCGTCCTTTTGCGGGCCGCAACGGCCCTCTGAAGCTAGTTACCACCATCGCGAGACCGCGACAGGGAAGATCAAAGTCAATTCAGCGACGGCAAACCGCGGCATCAGGCTTTGATGACTGAGACTTCCCGACAAGTCTTCTCACCTCACCAATGCTAACGGACATGACTGAGGCCGAGGTGCGTCACCGGCTCGCCGATCTTGAACGCTCTCAGAGAAGACCTCCTCAAGAGAACAAGCCGAAAGGCAGGTGGGCGAAGCAACGTTCATCTTCCTATTCCTGTAGGTCCAGTGCCTACCGAAGTGCGAATGTTTATGGCAGGTTCCCGTGAAAAAGGAAACGCCGAGTTGCCAAGTTTGAGAAAAAAATCCTCTTCAATCGGCTCAGCCCCATCTCACGGATCGGGGCCGATGGGTCTCATTCATGGCCGGGCGTTTCATCGAAGTTTGGAGAAAGCACCTCGTTGCTCATGAGACCACCCTGCGCCAAGTTGTCAGGGCGCGATCCGTTGTGATCGTTGTCATTGCACCGCAAGCAGCGATCCGGGACCGTTGGCGATTGGGTTTGTGAGGCACAGAGGCGTTGAACAGCGCTGTCACCTAGTTGCGCTGTCTAAGAACAAGTTCATCGAACGACACTCTAGGGCCGTTAAGTTTGCAAATCTGGACTTTGGAGGCGTCCTCCAAAACATCGGAATTTGTTTCCTAGGCAGGTGCCAAGGCTCGGATGCCGCAGTGTTGCGACCGGTACAGCCGTCAAACGGAGCTTGAAGCACTCGCCCGAACGTGACGATTCCTCGGACGAACGACACGAGCGTGGAGTGACGAATCAAAACTGCCGACGAATGAGGTGGCGGAATCGGAAGGGTCGCGAAGGCGATGCGTCGAGCGTTGGAATGCGAACGAGACTTCCCCACAAACCTTGAAGTTGTGGAACTGGTTTTGATCCGCATTGAAGTTGTCACCTCGCGAATTCGCTGATTGACGCTCGTCTCTACGGCTCTGTAGGATTTCGCCCAACAACAAACTCATCCTCCGTGACTCATCGGTGGCGAGCGGTCTATGAACAGCCTCGGCAAAATTTTGGTGGTCTTCGTGACAACGACAAGCCTCGGCTTCGCGGCGTTTGCGTTGTCGCTCGTCAGCGGTGGACCCAACTGGAAAGGTGAGGCCGAATCGGCCGAAATTACCGACGACTTTGTGATCACCACCACCGCCGGTGAGAAGCCCAGCTATTCGGTCAAGACGCGCCGCACGGGCGAAGCGGTTGGTTCATCGACTCCGCTGTTAGCAGAAGCCATTGTGGCGGCGCGGGTACGGCAACTCAAAGACGCCAAAGAACAGCAAACTCAACTGACGCAAAAGATCGACCAACTCAAGCCCGTGATCGCCAACATCAAGGCGATGATCCCTCTGGATGATGCTGGTGTGAAGGTGCGTTCGGAAACGTTCGAGAAACAAATCGACGAGTTGAACGTGGCGATCAAAGCTGCGACGACCGACTTCACCACGAAGGGTGGCGAGATTCAGCAGACGCGCAAGACGGCTCAAGAGCGTCGAGAAGAAGGTTTCCGCCTGAAGAACCAACTCGAACTGCTCCGCAATGATTTATTTGCCGCTGAGAAACAGCAGAAGGCCTTGGAGGACGAACTGGTCCGGGCAGAAGAGAACTTGAAGCGGTTAGAACGACGCGAGAAACAGCTCAAGCAGCAGACAGGTGACTATGACAAATAGGAGCCGCAATTCAGCGGTCGGTATTTGTACTGAAGCGGCAAAGTCGATTGAGAGCGTTTGGTCGAATGCAGAGATGATCGGTCGCTGCGAAGTTTGATGTTGATATCTGGGATTCCTCAGAATGAGGTGCTGCGATGACTACGGTTGGAAAAATTCTGGTGGTGCTGCACTTGGTGCTGAGCATCCTGTTCATGGCGTTCGCGGGCGGTGTGTTCACCGCGCAGAAGAATTGGCGCACGTTTGCGGGAACGCAGACGGCGGCACTCAAAAAAGCCAATGACAAACAGAAAGACCAGCAGGCGGAGTTCGAGAAGGAACGAACGGACACTGCCAAAAGGCAGGCTGATCTGACGAATGACATCGCCAAACTGACCGGCGAGAAAACGGCTCTCGACAACCAAGCGAAAGACTTGGACGCCAAGAACAAGCAATTGAACGTGTCGTTGGACGGCGAACGTGATTTGGCGGCGTTGAATGGCGTCGAAGCGGACGAACGGAAGAAGGAAGCCGATCAGCAACGCGGGAACAACGCGGTCCTATATCAGACTCGCGAAGAACTCATCGTCAGCTTGCAGAAGGCGTCAGATGACAAGTTCGCGCTGGAACTGAAGCTGTCACAGTTGACCGAGAAACACCAGGAGATGCTGACCGATTTGGCGACGATGAAGCGGTTCCTCGCATCGAAGAATTTGGTCACCGATCCTAAGTTGATGCAGGCCCAAGTGACTCCGCCGCCACCACTGGAAGGGATCATCACCGAATACCGCAAGGACGCCAAAGGGGGATTGGAGTACGTCGGGATTTCGCTCGGCAGCGATGAAGGCCTGAGCGTCGGTCACAAGCTGACTGCTTACAGCTCCGATGGGAAGAAATATCTCGGGCAGATTCGCCTGACGACGGTGTATCCCGACAAGTCTGCCGGGATCGTCGTGAAAGAAGAGAAGGCCAAGAACGTCACCATCAAGGAGGGCGATCATGTCACCACGAAGCTCTGACAATAGCCCGGCTCCGGACATTTATGTGGCGTTGCTGTGGGTCTCACTGTCCGCACTGTTGACCGGGATCGTCTTCCTCGTCATGGCTTTGAATGCATACGGCTGGAAGGTTGCAGCGAGCTGAGTCTCGTTTGGCGGTGTCTGCCCCAGCGGTATGACTTTAGAAATCTGCTGCAGCAGCACGAGGCGTGTTCGACCCCGAGGACATGCGAAATCCCTCGATCACACTGAGGGCTTCTTTTTATCGAGAGCGTCGTTGGCTGACCGCGGTCTGTTTGCCGCGAGTCTCCCAACCGAGCCGGAAGCATGCCTGCCGCTTGGTTTTTTCTCGACTCTGCCGTTTCAAACTTCGCGGAGCAGAGTCAGGGCACGTGGTGTCGATCAAAGGCTTCGCCGTCACTTGTGCTGAGTCGCAGATTCGCGCGACCGCCCCACTCGCAAATGCTTGGGAATCCGGACTGGGGATCCGACCGCCGGTTCAAAGTGACCTGCCTCACGGTCCAGCGCCTTTCGGCAGGCTGACTCCGCCGATTGCGTGGGGAGCGGCGATTCCTCCTCAGGCGTGTCCCCTTCTGTGACGAACAGTTCGCGCCACGAGAGCGATTCGACCACTTCAATAATGAGACACATGGTCCCGCGCGAATTGGACTCCTTTACCGAGCGGATCAACAGCAGCGCGATCCAGCGCAGCAAGATGCTCGCGAGAAACATCATCTGGAAATGGCCGATCTCCCAACCGCCGAGATTCACGGTGGTGTGAGCCAGCCGCATCATCAGCCATCCGGCTGCGATCGACGTGATCCCGCCCACGACGCCCGCCAACGCTTGCGTCGCCGCGATGTACATCGTGCGGTTCTCGATGGGCGAGTGTTTAATCATGAAGCCGTTGTTGGCGATCAAAATCCCCGCGTTCTGCACGGCGTCCAGCATGAAGAACGGTGTCAAAAACCAGAACGCGGCTTGAGGCTCCGACGGAACGAGCAACAGCGCCACCATCAGGCTCGATTTCAACGCCACGCACAAGACGAGGACTGGCCGAGTGCCATACGCATCGGCCCAACGGCCGAGCGTTCGCGAAAACATCGCGCCACCCAGCCACGAGATCGTCCACAGCAACAGCACGTGGAACAGGTCCATGCCGACTTCGGACAGCAGGTACAAGCTGATGAACGGCGCACCCGCCATCGCGGCAAAGTTCCAATAGCACATGAACCGGATGTAGCGACGAAACTGTTTGTTGCGGAACGGGGCCGACAGCACGACACGCAGTTGTGGCGAGGCGACTCGCGTGACGGGCGGTTCGTACACGCGCTGGAACAGAAACAGATCGGCCACGCCGCAGACCGTCCCCGCACACGTCAGCACCGCGTATCCGACGCCAATGCTCAAGCCGCTCTTCAACAGCAGAAACGCCGCCGCACAGAGCGCCGCCGCCGAGGTCGTCTGCATCCAAAAATGACGGCTCCCCCAGTAACGGCTGAGACCATCGTGAGGCAAATAGTCGCCCATCCAACTGAGCCACAATGGGGAACTGAAATGGAGCAACGCCTGATTGACGGCGGTTGTGCCGATCAGCATCCAAATCCAGACTTCATCGGACAGACCGGGCCACAGCCACGGACCGAGTGCCGTGGGGAGCAGCATCAGTCGGTGCGTGAGCGCCGCCCAAAACCACAACCGCCGACGATACGTCAGATGATTGACGACGATCCCCGACACGAACTGCATGAAGAGCATCAGCGTCGGCAAGGCACCGAGGATCCCGATGTGTAGCTCGTTCGCGCCGATCGACCGCACGTAAGCGATCGTCGCAGGCGATGTCGTCAATTGCGTGTAAACAGAGGCCAGACATCCAGCAACAATGATCGCCCGCTTGGCACCGGTCAAAGACCACACAGTAGTTCGTTCCCTGTTTGAAGCCGTTCGTGCGACCTCGCGAGAGGTCTCGATCCCCAGCAACCCGAAGCGTGAGCGAGGAAGTCGCTCGACAACAACACCTTCCCCGTTCGGAGTGACTCCGTGGGGACAGCCATCATCAAGCAGAGGTTCGGGAGGCGCGGGTTCTAGCAGACGATTCGAGGTCGGCAAAGACCGCTTCGGCGACGCATTCATGACCGGCAGATTCACCCGAGCAACCAGACTCCGCATCGTTGCTCATCCGTGCTCCGGCCCGGCCATCCGTGCGGTCTCTCTCTTCTGATTTGATCACACGGATGGCCGAGCCGGAGCACGGATGAAGAGGGGGGCCTCTGGACTAAACGGCGAGTGCGGTGACTTTGCCGACTGGCGAAGAGCGGTCGAACGCCGCGACCGCAGCAGGCGAGCGTCCTCTTTCTGTAGTGTCTCATCGTGCCGCAGCAGAAATTGTTTGACACTCACATAGGGGGCGCATAATGTCCTGCGCGTCGTCGCACTGAAACGAGGAGTTCGGTTTCAGATGTTGAGCTGGTCCCCCCCGGCCGCAAGGATTGGCCGAGGCCGCTCGGAGCCATTGGATTGAGATTTGCTTGTCAGTGGGAACGGAGCCGTAAGCGAGTCATCGCGTGCATCGTCGCTCTCACCGGACAGGTCTGTTGATCTCAAGAACAGGTTCCCGATTTGGTCCCCTTACACTTTCGATCGCCCCCCGATCTCGACTCTTGCCGAAGGAACCCGCATGACACTCCCCTCCGTACTCCCGATGCTGTTCACCGCGATCGTTGCCGCCGTCGCGACCGCGCCACTCCCCGCCCAAGACTGGGGCGACAAGATGTTCGATCGCACGGAGGTCAAGTTCGGCAATGTCGCGCGACTTGCCGACACCACGTTCAAGCTCAAGCTCACCAATCGGTATCAAGAACCGATTCAAGTCACGAGTCTCGGTGTGTCGTGCGGCTGTATCTCGTGGGTCGATTCGGCCCCGTTCACGCTCGCGTCGAAGGAAGTACGTGAAATCACGCTGCGGCTCGACACTGTGCGCTTCACCGGGGACCGCAACGTCCGCGCGACGGTCTCACTGTACGAGCCAGCACACGGCTATTCCGACTCCGTGACGATTCCGGTCACGGCTCACATTCGCACCGATGTCGAAGCCCGTCCCAGCTACGTTGGCTTCGGTACGATCGACCTCGGCAAAGGCTACACACAACGAATTGGGATCAATTACGTGGGAGGACGCGGCGACTGGAAGATCAACGCGGCCAAAGTCGGCAACCCGCATCTGACCACACAAGTCATCGAGAAGAACCGAGCGGGAGGGACCGTTAACTACGAAGTCCTTGTCGTGATTGATGGCTCCGCGCCGGCGGGTGTGCTGCGCGACCAACTTGTCCTGACGACCGATGAGCCGGGCAACAACAGCGTGATCTCAATTCCGATCGAAGCCCGTGTCGAAGCCGACATCGTGGTGACGGACGTTCAGTTCGGAACGGTTTCCCCCGGCGAAGCCAAGTCCATGAACGTGATCGTTCGTGGCAAGAAGCCCTTCAAAATTGCTGAGGTCAGCCACGTCACGCGCGAAGTCCGATTGAAGCCCGCCGATGACTCCGCACCGTCCACGACTGCTCCTTCAGCGACCACACAGGCAGGACAAGCATCAGCCGCTCCTGCCGTGACAGACAGTGTTTCGTCGCTGTCAGACGAGGCTTTCAAGATCAAGTGCCCTGATGCCGCGGCAGTCGTTCACATGGTGCCGCTCACGCTCACTCCTCCTGCCGAACCGGGATTGTTTGAAGAGGAGTTCGTCTTGAAGATCGACGGCCGTGCTCAGCCCGTCACCTTCAAAGTGAAGGGCCGCATCGTCGATCAAGCAAAGCCGTAAGATGAGTGGCGAGACAACGACGCCAATTTGAGGACCGTCGCAAACTTCCGGAGTCTCCCCAGACTTCGGAAGTTTTTGCTTTGAGGCTTCGGATCGGCGCATCAACAACTGGCGGCATCAATCTGAAGCTCAAGAATTCTTCGTCGAACAGTCCGGGGCCTCACGGCACCCGGCTCACCAAACTCCGACAGTTATTTCTGCGCCGATCCTTAGCCGCTCCTCCCTCGGCCATCCTGCCGAATCCCCGCGGCGCGCTAGGCCACTCCTCGGTAATGCCGACAGCGCGAGTGAGCCGGAAGAAGAAGTGGTTGGGTGAGTCGGCACGGCGTCGTTTTGAGTCCGCCGAACCGATGTCGATCTCGGATCGGGGACACGGTTCGTCGATGAGGTCGGCAGGCTCCTTCCAACGACGTTCATTTTGATGTAAGTCGGCATCAGCCGTCCAAAAACAGACATGCGCCGCCTCCGTCGCCGACTTCACATAGGTGACGCAGAATGCGTTTGCCTCCGCCGTCGGGTCGCTGGAGCCAAAATAGCTCTGCGTCAGCTCCGCCGACCCTGTCACATAGGTGACGCAGAATGCGTTTGGCATCAGCGACCCGACGACGGAGGCAAAACAGAGCCATTTCACCACTGCCGACCCGCCACTCAGCGCGACGCAACACTGTTTTGAGACTGAAATCCGCCGTTTCCCAATGAGACCGCGTCAGTTACGGAAAAACACCCGCTTTCGGTCCCAAAACCACTTACGTCGAGTCACTCCGCCGCCCCTCATTCAAGTCGCCTTCTGCCTTTTTCGACCACAGCGCGACCCCTCCCCTGACCCGGCCCGCCAAAAATAGGCGGGTGGCCGTGGCTGGAGCCGCTTTGGGCGAAGCCACGGCGTCGATGCCATTGCCCTCTCAAACCGGGACATCGCGAAGCCGCTCCACCCGCCGGTGGCGTGCCAGTCCCTTCCGTGAATCCTGCCTTCTGGCCCTCTATCTCCGACAGCCGACACCCCCTCCCCCTGAGTCGCCGTAGCCGACTTTACAATTTCCAGCCGACTTTCAACGGCGACTCAGGGGGAGGGGGTGTCGGCTGATCGTGGTCGCGGCAGGTCGTTCAACGACGAGCCGCTTATGGCGACACGCCCGGCGGGCGGATAGTGTCGGCTGATCGTGGTCGCGGCAGGTCGTTCAACAACTGCACACCTGCAACAGTAGGCCAGAGAGACAAGTGTCGGCTGATCGTGGTCGCGGCAGGTCGTTCAACGCTGCTGAGTCGTGCAACGTCGAACCTCATTAAGATGTGTCGGCTGATCGTGGTCGCGGCAGGTCGTTCAACGTCAATCTGCTGTCGTTGGTGTTGGGCGGCTCAACGTGTCGGCTGATCGTGGTCGCGGCAGGTCGTTCAACGTAATCAACTTGGCCCCCGTCCTTGGACTGCAAGTGGTGTCGGCTGATCGTGGTCGCGGCAGGTCGTTCAACGCCACCGCAATCGCCGTGATTGACGCGGGTGTCCAAGTGTCGGCTGATCGTGGTCGCGGCAGGTCGTTCAACGCCGGCGGAGTCGGTTCAGTTGCCCGTCAAATTCCGTGTCGGCTGATCGTGGTCGCGGCAGGTCGTTCAACTGGATACTCGCCGCGCGCCGCTTAAGCCTACGTTGGTGTCGGCTGATCGTGGTCGCGGCAGGTCGTTCAACATTTTGATTCTGAAGAATTTTCCGCCCCACTGGAGTGTCGGCTGATCGTGGTCGCGGCAGGTCGTTCAACAGAGTGACGTTCAACTACATGACATCGAGCGTTCTGTGTCGGCTGATCGTGGTCGCGGCAGGTCGTTCAACAACTAAACCCAGCAACACAATCAACACAATCACCAGTGTCGGCTGATCGTGGTCGCGGCAGGTCGTTCAACAACTTTGAAAGCTGGACCGACCACAACGCACCCGTTGTGTCGGCTGATCGTGGTCGCGGCAGGTCGTTCAACGGCGACTTTCCCATCGACGATCACTTTGCGCATATGTGTCGGCTGATCGTGGTCGCGGCAGGTCGTTCAACCCGGTGCGCGCCTTCCGGCAGACGCGGCAGTAGTTGTGTCGGCTGATCGTGGTCGCGGCAGGTCGTTCAACATCAGCCGCGAATGGGCGCAGCTCACGGCGCTTGAAGTGTCGGCTGATCGTGGTCGCGGCAGGTCGTTCAACCGCCCGCCTCGTAAGTTGGGTTCCTGCAAGAACGTCGGGACTGGTTTGCGAGCGAGTCTCGAATTCTCTGGCGGACGAGAGCGGGTAACGAGGGATGAGACATTTCAATCTCTCAGCCACCAAGACCTTCGGGCCACGCGAGCGTCCCCGGCACCCCGCGACGGGACCGTCACGCTCGCGAAACCCGACCGAAGTCGGCGACCTGTCACGTTGTCAAAGACCCCGGCCAAACGGCCGACGCGATTACGATCAACCTCTCGGTGCCAAAGCCAAGCGAAGGCGACGACACATTCCGAGAGAAATACCTTCCTGTCGAAGGCACTCAAACATTATCGAGGCTCGTAGCGACAAGCAATCTCAGCCAGCGTCATCTCCCAAACGAATTGAGTGACGCAGCGTCCGAATAGCTCGCCAGCGGACGAGGTTTTCGTAGGCCGAGTATTCGTGCCATTCGCAATCGTGCGGTCGATGCCTCGACAAGAATCTCCACAGGTTGACGACTGCTTTGGCATTCGCCCCTTTCTTGGCTGTGGCGTGGCACTTCTTGGCTTCGTCGTGCGCTGTCTTGGCCACCACTTCCAACTCCATTGCCGCGTCGTGAGACAACGAGGACTTACCACGCTGGGCTTTCTTCGTTTCGGCCTTCGCTGAATCCAATCTTGCTTTCGCCTTTTCGACCAACGTGGCAGCGGCGCGAACTTGTTCATCGTCGGCCAGACTCAATGGCCGTCCGCCAATGTCTGCGGATTGGTAGAGGCCGGACTTCACTTCGCCAACACGCCAGTCATTGAGACATGCGGCACCCGCTGTCGATTTCTCGTTCGGGACACGCCAGCCGTTGGCATCGAGACCGGCCGGGATGTACCACCATGCGCCGTGCCAGTCGGGATCGAGCAACGCCTTGAGGCCGATGTTGCCTGCGGCGTTCAAGTCGGCCTGCACACCCGGCGGTCCCTTCGATTCGCCGTTCGATGAGGGGTTGTCGGCGCTGACAAAGACATCGCCTCCCTTCTGTGGAAGGCGAACGAAGCGACTCGTGACCTTGTCCGCAAACTCGGCCGTCGGCTTGTTCAAATGGTCGAACAGATCGAGCACATAGCGATCCCACGCGGTGCCCGCATTCGCGAGGACTTTCCCTCGCGCGAGGTCGAGTTTCGCGAGCCAGTCTTCCGTAGGATGGGCACTCTTGCCCGTCTCTTCTGTGTTGATCGTGTCGGGCAGACGGGCAAGAGTGCCCATCCTACGAGGCTCGTCCTTCAACAAGTTCTTGATCGCCTGCCGAACGTGTCGGCCGGGCTTGCCGTTTGGTTCGCCGAGAAACTCAGCGACCGGCACATCGACACACCGGATGCCCGGCGCACCAGTCCGAAAATCTTGCCGAGACGTGTAGCCCGGCTGGACCTCGCGCAAATGCAGGCCGTGCAATTGGCACTGGTCGGTCAGATGTTTCTTCACTTGAGCCGACGCCCACGTCATCAGTTGCCGGTTCTCGCGGCGCGTTTGCAATTCATCGGGGCGATAGTGAGTCAGGTTCTCGATGACGACAGCGTGACACGGCGCGAATCGCGGATCGGCAATTCGTTCACGCGGGCGTTTGAGTTGCTTCCCTTTCTCCGTCCGCGATCGCTCGATGCCCACGCCGAGCGCGGCTTCGGCGATGCGGCTGGCGAGTTGTTTCACTCGGTTCTGACGCATCCGTTCGAGCGCATCGAGCGTCCGCTGTCCGAAGCCCTCGCCCGCCGGTTCTGGTTTCTTGTCGTCGGGTTTCTGTCGCGTAAAGAACGCCTTTTGAACTTGGTACAGAGACTTGAATGTGGCGATGCGATTCAGCGACAGGCCACCGACATTCCGGACTGAGCGATCATTCTTTCGGGGCTTGCCGCTCTCATCTTTGCCACGCGGCATGATCCAGCGACTGAGCCATCGCAGTTTTTTTTGCCATTGCTTGTCGCGATCGGCCCAAGCTTGTTGCCATGCGACATGGAGAGGCATCCGACCTTCACGTCCCAATTTCTCAAGCTGCTCGGCCACCGACGTCAGTTGCTTCTGCCGTTCGGCACGGGCCGCTTTCCGCTGTGGGCCAGTCATGCTTTCGGTGTCTTCTTCCAGCGTGATGCCGATCAAGCGCGGTTGAATCTGTTCCTCCCACGCCTTGCTGGCGAACTCATCCTTCCAGCGCAACGACTTTGCCAATTCATGCCAGATGTCGAGCAAACCGACCAAGTGCTCGACGAGCGACTTGTCTTCCAACTTCGTGGGATCGTTCTTGCCCATGCCGCGTTTGTCTGTGGCGATCAACCCACTGGCGATCCGGGCGTAGTCGCCATGATTCCGCAGCGCCAGACGGACGGTGCGGACTACATCGGACATGAGTTCATCGATACGCCAGTCGGCCGGTTTGCGAGGCTCACGGCGTTGATAACCGAGTTCGTCTTCGAGCACTTCCACGGCTGCGCGTTCTTCGTTCGTCGCTGCGCGTGCCGGTTCGTCCTCACCCTGCAACTTGATGAGAAACTGCCGGTCGAGCCGCGCCCACGGCGCGGGATGCGGCGAACCATCGGTCAACGTGTCATCCCCGATCCGTCGATAGACAACGCGACCCGGTTTGTCGCCGCCGCGCGGCGTGAACCAACACAACGCCTCGCGCGACGGGACGCCACACCCCGCCAATGCGCACGCAGCTTGGAGTTCCTTCGTCGAAATCGCCTCCCACACCGCACACGCCGCCGCGTACCGATGCCCCAGATCGACCGAGAGGATTCGCAGATTGGGAAGGTGCGAAAGAATTTGTCTCGCGCGTCCGGCTCGCCCCTTCTCGAAAAGTGGATGCCAAAATGGGAACGCCAATCCGCGCCATTCATCACGAGATTGTTTGGGCTTCGTGACGACTTCTCCTCGATCCAAGTCCATCAATGATTTGCCTGGATGGCTCGCTGCATACTGCTCTGCAAAATCCGTCCACGGCCCTTGCGGCTGCAATCTCGCCGAGTATGTCACCAACCAATGCAACCTCGCGGTCATTTTGGCGACGCGCTCGCTCCGTTCGGCTGGTGAGAGCCGTTTGCATTTCACTCCATCACGAATGTCGGCGATGCGATTCAGGGCGGCTCTCGGAGCTTGCAAGCGACCGTTCCATTCCTTCAGGTCGAGCAGTCCCATCACGTTGAGCCGTGAATCGCTGGCGGCGTTTCCGGCGGCTAGCGCGAGTCGGTTTGCACGAGACACCGGCACAGGAGCGGACGTGGTTTTGGTCGTCGGTATTGATGGTGTCAATTCGCTTCGCAAGCGTTTCGACTGCCACGTCAACGGCCTGTCTTCGAGCGTTTGTCCATCCCACAACTTCATCCGCAGACCTTGTCGTGATACCAACCAAGCCAATTCACGCTGCGATTCGTCGAGCGAGCGTTGCGCGAGAACGAGCTTTTCCTGTGCGGCTTCTCGCTTCTCTTCGGTCTTGGCTTTTTCGATGGCCAGCAGCGCTTTGGTGACATCGGCCTCGCGACGCTCAACCGTGGATTGGGCAGACGCCTGCTTGCCACCGACTCGATGCGCGGCGAAGTCGATGCTCCAACGCGACTCGCCGAAATCGCAGAAGACCGGATGCCGCAGTTCGTCGGGATGCCGATAAGCCGGCACCTTGAAGCGGCGTTTATTGTGTTCGGCTTGTCGCGCCGTCACATAATCCTTCAACGGCTGCGCGTTCGGCTGGTCATCGACGAACCAGACAAGCTTGGCGTCCTCTTGAGCCAGCGCCTCGTAAAGCTGATTGTCACCGGGCTTGTCGTTCTCAGGATCAGCCTGAACTTCACGAGCCGCCGCGATGCGATCATCGACCGTCTGGCACTTCGCCCCGCTCCATCGCGTGACGACATCGGACCAGTCCGAGATTGCCCCTTTGCGGATGCGGTAGCCGTCATCGTCCGCCGTCCCCGTGTCTCGCGAGCGGTCACGGCAGAACTGGTCGAGCCACTCGACGATGGCGGGATGCTCGGCCTTCAACTGGTCGATCTTCCGAGCATCCTTTTCAAACTCGTTACGCTCAGCCTCAGCCAACTTGATCCAAGAGTGCGTCTGCGACACTCTCCGCGCCGCGTGGTCGAGAATTACGCAATACTCCCAGCCGCGTTGTGTCCCGTCGTTTGGATTCAGGTATTCGATGCCGCTGGATCGCTCAACATCTGACAACAGTGCCGACGTCCAATCTTTATGCCCTTTTTTGCCAACCTTCGACAATTTCTCCTCGGCTCTACCGTCGGCGAGGGAGGCCAACTTGCTCCAATCTTTCATCGCTGGCGGATTGCCCAATTCAAGTTGCGCGAGGACTTCTTCATACGCAGTCTGGACCCCATTACTTTCACCCGATGTCGCCGCAAGGCGACGGGGCAATTTGTCAACTGCCAACGACTTCTTCAATGCGGCCAGCAGTTCGCTGGGGCTCCGCTCACGATCGAACTCGCGGCACCACGCAGCAAATGCAGAATACTCTCGCGCTTTGAGAGAAAAGTCGGCACCCTTTCCGGTTCCAAATCGATCACGCAGCCAGCCATTCGCTTCAACGCCAAGTCCGCGATCATCTGACTTTTCGCTGGCCGCAGCCTTGATGCTAGTTTCACTTTGCTCTGCATCACCGTCACCTTTCGCCCCGCTTATTGCCTGAGCGCTAGCATCGGCCGTGCCGAGATACGCGTCGGCATCGCCGAAGAACCGGTCAAACACATCCCAAATCTCGGTGCGATTGAGCGACGAGCCGACTCGCTGCACAGCGGCATCGAAAGCGAGGCTGCGATTCACCCATCGGGCTTTCTCGCGAATGTTGGCTCGCAATGAATCACCGCAGTCGCGAACCCAATCAGCGATCTCGGACTCTTCGACGCCGCGATTCGCCAGGATCGTTCGCAGAGCCTCGACCGTCTGCGGCACGCTGTCGCGGACTGCAACGAAGTGCGCAACCGGCGCGTCACGCTCAGTTTCATGGGATTCCACCGACAACCAAGACAGCGCGAGCATGATTCGCCGTTGACGGCGTTCCGGCTCTTTCGGCAGTCGATCCGGCTTCCCCTTGCCCACGGAAATCTTCGCGTCTGCGAGCGTATGACACAGCCCGCCTCGCAGGGTCAGCAACCAATCGCCAAACGCTTTCGCTCCGCGATTGACGGCGACATGAGTTCGCCAAAGCATCTCTCGCCAAGTGTGATCGTCAGTCGCTGCTCCGCGCAGGCGGAGCGTGTAGGCTCGCTGGGTGGTAGGGAGGTCTGCCATTGTTGTCTGTGCCTTAGTGCGGATTCAGTGGGAGAGGATCTTGGTTCGGGTGATGGTTTTGTCGGGCGAGGCTCCGTCGAGCAGGCGGATATTCGAGCGCCGTTCGTGACCGTCGATGGTCATGACGAGGATTGCGTCGCACGGTGGCAGGGTGACGGGATCGCGGATGATGACCAACTCGGGACCGACTTGGCCGAGTTGGTATGTCTGATCCCCGACGATCAGTTTCAGATCGACTTTGGCCGAGAAATGCTTGTCGGTTGGGATCGACATGGGTTGCTCGCGAAACGGGGCAGAGAGATTAGCTGCGAAATCGTAGCGTGGTTGGGCGAGGGTTTCACAGTCGGGAGGCAGTGGGGAGTGAAGAGGCAGACCCCTCACCCTCACCCTCTCCCCGCAAGGCCGGGGCGAGGGGACAAAGCCAGCCCTCTCACTCTGGCCATCTCCCTCCGTACCACCGATGACAGCGGTGTCAGGGGGCGAGGGGACAAGCAAGGTAGCCCTGTCGCTCCGCGACAGGTAGCGCGAGGCCGGACGAGGTGTCTGAAACGAACCCGCGTCACCAGCAATAGAAACCGTTTCAACGATCGCGCTTCCTGTCGCGGAGCGACAGGGCTACCTTGGGGATCGTGTCAGATGACGACCATGCCTCGTTCGACTTGGCCAAGGGATTGGCCGAGTACCGTGGCCGACTCGCGTGCTCTGTCGAGGTCTTCGCCGAGGTCGATCAGCAGGCATTGGTCTTCGTGCAGGTTCATGACCTCTTCCAGTTCGGCTTGCAGGCGGACTCGGTCGATCGGTTTGAGGACGCAGAAGAAGATCGAGTACTGCCACGACTCGCCGTAGCCTTTGATGATCTTGTGGACGCGGCGCAGACGCTTGGGGTCGCGAATGTCATAGCAGACGAGGAAGCAGCGGCGCATGGTGGCGATCTTCTCATGTTGGCGAGCCGCGTGCCGTAAGGCCGCGGGTTTGAACGTGAAGAACCCGCGGCCTTACGGCACGCG
>JAYTXB010000509.1:0-8045 GCA_043743205.1 Schlesneria sp. | reverse complement strand
GACTAGACTCTGCCCCGCTTGTTGTTCTCTCTCCCTTGTTCGCTCGATTTGGAGACCTCTCATGTCCCACCGATCTCTACATCACCACTGGCCTCGGCTCGCTGGTTGCCTCGTGTGTGGGTTGCTGGGAGTGATGGCACTTGTGCGAGATGCCAGTGCAGACGAACCGGATCGCAGCCCGATCTCGTTCGCGTTGTTGGGCGAACAGAAACTGTTGCTGACCGCCAACCACACCTCGGGTTCGGTCAGTCTCGTGAATTTGGCAACGGCTCGCGTAGAGAGTGAACTCGCCCTCGGACGCGGCCCCGCCGATGTCGTCTGGCTCGATGAGAAGACGGCCGTGGTGAGCCTCCTCCACGACGATGCTCTCGCCGTGGTGAAGCGCAGCGGCGACAAGCTGACTCTGCACCGTACAGTTTTCGTGGGCGATGAGCCGCGCGGGATCGCGGTCTCGAAGGACAAGCGAGTGATCTACGTGGCTCTCGGCGGTGAAGACGCGATCGCCGTCGTCGAAGTTGCGAAGCTGTTGAAAGAGCCAGACTCGACCGCCCCCGCAACCACCCGTCACCCGTCACTCGCGACCCGCCACTTGCCCGCACCCGGAATCCCGAAGACCGTCCGCGTCTCACCCGATGGACAGTGGCTCGTGGCCTGTTGTGCGGTGCCATCGGCGGTATTGGTCTTCGATCTGACGACGAATGTGCTAGTCAGTGAGCGGCGATTGTTCGACGGAGCCTTCAATCCCGGAGTCCCCGCGATCACTGGCGACTCCGGGCTGGTCGTTCTGCCGCACGCGGTCAATCGTGAGTTCAGTGTCACGCCGCAGATGATCGACATCGGCTGGGTGATCGACAACCGCATCTCGAAGCTGCCACTCCCTGACGGAGAACCGAGTACTCAAAAGCAACTCGGCCTCGACATTCGTGGCAACGCTGTCGGTGATGCTTATGGAGCGGCGTTCAGTCCCGATCAATCGCTGTTGGTCGTGACGGCGGGTGGGACGCACGAGTTGCTCGTGATCGACTTCGGCTCCATCCCGTGGCCGAAGGGCGATCCCGGCGACTTCCTGCCGGCACCCATGCAAAAGGACAAAAGCAGCTTCCGGCGGATCGAACTCGGTGGCCGACCGATGGCGGTCGAGTTCGTGAACGAGCGAACGGTCGTCGTCTCGAACTTCTTCTCGAACAGCGTGCAGATTGTCGATCTCGACGCGCGCGAAGTGACGCAGACGATCTCGCTGGGAGGACCGATTGAACCGAGTCTCGCTCGACGCGGTGAACACATTTTCTTCGATGCGGATCGTTCGATGCACAGTTGGTATAGCTGTCACACCTGCCACACGGATGGACACACGGCGGGACAAGTCTTCGACACGAGGAACGACAAAAGCTATGGCACACCCAAACTGACTCCCTCACTGCGCGGCGTGGCGGAGACCGGTCCTTGGACGTGGCACGGTTGGCAGACCGATCTGCACGATGCGATGAAACGCTCGCTCTCGGAAAGCATGGCGACGAAGCTACCGATCACGGATGAAGACGCCACCGCGATGGTCGCCTATCTCAAGACGCTCGATCATCCGACCAACCCACGCGCGACGATGCGCGATGCGGCCCTCGCCAAAAAGATCGAAGCGGGGAGCAAGCTCTTCTCCGGCAAAGCGGCCTGCGCAAGTTGCCATGCGGGTAATCAGTTCACTTCGACCGACCTGTTCGATGGCAAAGTCGAAGACAAAAAAGATCGCGATCCAAACTACAACCCGCCGACACTGCGCGGCCTCTCGTCCCGCCGCCGCTTCCTCCACACCGGCAAAGCCCGTTCACTGGAGGCCGTCCTCACCAAGCATCACCGCCCCGAAGACCTCATCGGTGAAGCTCTCACCGACGACGAACGCGAGACGCTCATCGAATACCTCAAGTCGCTGTGACCGGTTGGCTAGTCAACTTGATAATGAGGAGTCCTCTCATCTCTAGGGTAGGAGTGTCCACGATGACTGAGCATATTCCATATCCGACGAACGTTCCCGGTGAGTTTTACGTCGAGGACGGCTGCTGCACGATGTGCGAAGTTCCCTTTGCAGAGGCACCGAATTTATTCGGCACCGCCGAAGACCCGAACGGTTACTCTCACTGCTACGTCAAGCGGCAACCAGAGTCGCCGCAGGAATTGGATCAAATGGTCCGTGCAATTCGATTTGCCGAGTTGCAGTGCATTCGGTATCGCGGAGCAGATCGGCTCATTCAGCTCCGACTGATAGGAGTCGGCGAGGGGAAAATCTGTGACGGACTGCCGTTGGATTTGCAACAACAGGCGGTCGCGCGGCATGAGCACCTTGCCAAGAGCGAGTACGCAAGCTCGCGGCGGCCTTGGTGGCGATTCTGGTCGTGACCGTTAACACATCGAGACATCGAGAAAGGTGGTCAACGCGAGTGGCGGATCGGGTGGGTTCTGAACTCAAGATCATTTGGCCGCTACGCGGTTACTTCGTATGCCAGACGCAATTGAACTCACAACAGAGCCTCACACTCAAACGGAATCGAAATGTCCTTCGACGAAATCTGGATTCACATTGTCGCCACGCTTCGGGAACACGCCGTCAAAGTCGTGACGGGTTTCGTTCTCATGGCCGTCGGTTGGTACGTCGGCAAGCGGCGGGCGAAAGCTCACTGGACGAAGCAGGAGTTTTTCGATCGGCTGAACGTGTCGCTCAACACGATCGACGGCGGGACGCTCAAGATTCGGACGCTGAGCGAGAAGCGATGCGAAGAGGTCTTCTTGAACTCCGTCGCCGCCGACACCGTGCAAAAGCTCGCTCGCCAGACGACGGCCAACGATCCCGTGTTGCCGATCCCCTTGAATGACTCGTGGTACTTCTTAAATGCGGTCCTGAACGATCTGTCCGAACAGTTCGCGACCGGTCTGATGAAGCGCGACATGGGGGCACCGGTGACGACCGCCATCTATTTGGTGGCCCTCACGTGTGAAGCGGCGGGCGATATGAGGACTCGCAAAATTCGAGCGATGGTGACGAAGAAGTCGCTGCTGACGAATCTCCCCGCCGAGATGCCGAAGTTCGAATCGGGCCATCACGGCACGCGCTGGCAGACACTGCAATTCCTCGCGACCGAGTACACCCGCAACCCGCAGCGATTTTTGGAAGTCGAGTTGTGCGTGTGAATGGCCGAGCGTGACGTGATGGCGGCCTCGCGCCGTTTGACACTCCGCCTGCAACGGCCCTACGATCCGACACCACTTCAGACCCGTTGCCATCTGCTCTCGCAACGGAATCGCCGGTCTCGTTCTCAGTTGTTCCCCGTGGCCCACACCTCCACGTCTCTCAGGAAGACTCTCATGCCTTCTTCCGAATTCAAATCAGTCCAAGCTCACTGGCTCATAGTCGTTTTGAGTCTCATAGCTGGCGTAGTTCTACTTCCGGCAATTGCCCCCGCTGCTGACCAGGCGCGAATTGATGAGGCGATCAAGCGCGGCCGTAGCTTTCTGACATCTCAACCCAAAGCAGGGGCAGAGGGAGCGTTGGCCTGTTATGCGTTGGTCAAATCGGGCACGGAAAAGACGCACCCGCATGTGCTGAAGGGCATCGAAGAAGTCGTCGCCAAGTGTCAGTCCGATGTTTATCGTCCGGGACATCACTTCAACTATGAGGCGGGTGTCGATGCGATGTTGCTGGAGGCGGTCGATCCGGTCGCTTACCAGCCACAACTCCAAAAGATCGCCAACTTTTTGGTCGCGCAACAGCGGCCCTGCGGAGCGTGGTTCTATAACAACGAACTCAACCAACCGAATTACGGTGATACGAGTATCTCGCAATACGCGATCCTCGGTTTGTGGGCCGCTTCACGTGCGGGAGTCGAGGTGCCGATTGAAACATGGGAGCAGGCGGCGCAGTGGGCCATTCGGACTCAGTGCAACGACGGCGGTTTTGCCTACCATCCGTATGAGGGACAGAATCAGATGCCGGAATTCCAAGTCTCGACGGTGACGATGGCTGCTGCGGGCACAGGAATTTTACTGATCATCCGGCGTGAGCTTTACACCGACATTCAGTTTGACGACGCCACTCGTCCCGCTGTGTCCTTGAAGCGGTTTGGTGTTCTCGAACGGTTTCAGGAAGAAAAACAAGTCGCCACTCCCAAGGTGAAAACGAACCCCACACTCCCCGTTTCTTCGATTGACAAAGCATTGAAGGAGAGCGTGAAGTGGATGGGCAACCACTTGGCAGACAAAACAAAACAATACCTCAGTCGCCCCTGTTACTACTTTTACTCGGTCGAGCGAGTGGCTGCGTTGCTGGATGTCGAGAAGATCGGAGTGCATGACTGGTATCAAGAGGGGGTCGATGACCTCTTACTGCGACAGCGTCCCGAGGGAAGTTGGAACGACGAAAACCTCACGGTTGGAACAACATCACTTGCGATTCTTTTTCTGACGAAGGCAACATCGACAATCCTCCCCAAGGCGAGGAAAGCCCCGTTGGTCGGAGGTGGCTTGTTAGTGGGAGGACGCGGGTTACCTGACAAGCTCGATGCCGTGCAGATTAAAGAAGGACAGGCCGCCGCACGGAAGCTGCAAGGTCCCGTCGATGGCTTGTTGGCGGAGTTGGAAAAATCGGGCGACGCCAAAGTGGAAGCGGTTCAGGCAGCCGTGGTCGAAGCCGTGCAACTCGACCGCCCCGAAGAATTGATCGCTCAAGTGGATCGACTGAAAAAATTGGCGATCGACTCGCGCGTGGAAGTACGACGCACGGCGATGTGGGCGCTCGGACGCACTGGAAACATCACCGTCGCCCCACTGCTCATCGCCGGGTTGCGCGATACCGATGAATCGGTCGCGCGCGAAGCGAGCGTTGGTCTCACCATCCTCAGTCGTCGGCCAGAAGGCTGTGGTCTGCCCCTCGAACCAACAGACGGGTTGCTCGAAGACGCCAGTGCCGAAGCACGCAAGACGCACCTCGATCAATGGCGGAAGGAATCGAGCGACCTCTGGCAAAAGTGGTATCTGCGCGTCCGCCCGTATGAGGAACGTGACGATCGCACGGTTCTCAAACGCAAGCAGTGACATTCCCCAACAGTGGCCCTGTCGCATGGCGGACTCGCCCCACCCTACCCCAGAAGCCTTTCATTCCAAACAGGCCGTTCACCTCGCATGTCACCACAGTCCGACAGCTCCGCTGAGGTTTGCATTGTCGCCGCGAAGCGGACTCCGATTGGTCGATTCTTGGGAACGCTGAAGGACCAGTCGGCAGTGGATCTCGCCTGTGCAGCTGGTCAGGCCGCGCTCGTTGGACTTGATCCGGCGCAGATCGACCAAGTCATAGTTGGCAATGTGATCGGATCTGGGTTGGGAATGAACGTCGCGCGCCAAGTCGGCGTGCGACTCGGATTGCCAGTCTCCGTTCCGGCGTACTCGGTCAACATGATGTGCGCGTCTGGGATGCAGGCCGTGTTGCTGGCGGCTCAGGCAATCCGAACTGGCGACGCGCGCGTCGTGTTGTGTGGCGGAACGGAATCCATGTCGAACGCACCGTACTTGTTGCCTCGCGCCCGAAGTGGACTCAAATTTGGCGATGCTACGCTCGTGGATGCACTGCTCTGTGATGGCCTCGTCGATGCCTTCGATCATCGACACATGGCTTTCACCGCCGAAGGCCTCGCGGCGAAGTACGGCATCACACGCATCGAGCAGGATGAGTTCGCGCTCCGCAGCCAACAAAGGTACGAGGCGGCGCGCGCGGCGGGACGGTTTGCGGACGAGTTGCTTTCCAGCCAGAGACTCGACCGTGACGAACACGCGCGGGCCGACACGACACTCGCGGGACTCGCCAAATTGAAGCCCGCGTTTGATCCGCAGGGAACCGTCACGGCAGGGAACGCGAGCGGCATCAACGACGGAGCGGCAATGCTGGTCGTGGCCGAACGCGACTTCGCGCGGCAACGGGGTTGGCCAGTATTGGCTGTGATCGAAAGTGGAACCACGTGCGGTTGCGATCCCAAGTTAATGGGTCTTGGACCAGTTCATGCCATTCGCAAACTGATTGAACGTGACGGACTGAAGTTGAGTTCCCTCGACACCATCGAGATCAACGAGGCTTTCGCCGCTCAAACGCTGGCCTGCCTCCGCGAACTGTCGCTCGATGAAACATGTCTCAATCCCACGGGGGGAGCGATTGCCATGGGGCACCCGATCGGCGCGAGCGGTGCAAGACTGGTCACTCACCTCGCTCACAAACTCGCCCGAGGAGACGGTTCGCGTGCACTGGCCTCGCTGTGCGTCGGTGGCGGACAGGGAGCAGCCGTTCTGCTGAGAGCGGCTCACTAAGGACCGGCGCATCAATCACTGTCGGAGTTTTGTGAGCCGGGTGCCGTGAGGCCCCGGACTTTTCGGCGAAGAACCCGGGGTCTCACGGCACCACTGCTTTCAACATCTTTTAGGGGGCCGAACCGAGGTGGGGCAATGAGTTACGCATAGGGAGCAATCGCCCTGATTCGAGTCAAGGTGGGTTTTGACTCGGCCGAACTGATGTAGGTGGTATGCCATGTTTTCTTGGGATTTTCGCGGCTGTCAAAGATGTTGAAAGCAGTGGTCAGGATTGTCGCCGCGTTTACTATGGCGGCTGGTCTGGTTTCACGTCGGCCGGAACCATGCTGACAATGTCTGGATCACCTTGGAGAAGTGGACCAACAGCCGTGCGATAACCCATCAACTCCAAAACCGTTGCCGTTGGATCAGACAATACTTGGGATGCCAATACAGTGCTGACCGCGTACCACACCGGAGGCATCAACGTGTTGCTGACGGACGGTGGAGTGAAGTCTCTATCGGAGAACATCGACTTTGGAACTCTGTCGCGTCTGAGCGTGAAGGACGACGGCCAGTTCGTGGGTGAGTTTTGAAAAGTCTGTGTCCGCGTCACGGAAGAGGCGTCCTACAAAACATCTCAACCTCACCGCGTCACGATACGCAAACGGGCAACTCAGGATCGCTGCACACGTTGATCGTTCCTGTTCCGACGGTTCGTATGACCGTCGGCGGTTTTGCCAGAGGGTCCCGACGGCGGGAGTGTCTGGGTTCATTTTCAGTAAAGGGTGACTAGCCATGTTGATCAATCGTTGTTTCAAGGCTCGTCGAGCCGCTCTCTAGTCGCCTTCATGGGTGACGCTGTGGGTGTTGGGTTGTGGAAGACGTGTCCGCCGCCACAGGATTCGAGTTCGTTTTCCAGCCCACTCCAGGTTCGACAGTGGCGGGTCCACGCATGTTTGAGTTCACCGGCGGAGGGGTTGGGGTGTTGGACTACGATCTGGACGGCTGGCCCGATCTGTGGATGACTCAGGGGCGAGCTTGGGTAGCCGGTCAGACTGCTCCTCCGCACTTCGCAATGCGCCTGCAATTTTATCGCAATGAAGGACAGGGGCGATTTCAAGAACTGTTGGCCTCCACCTTGGGGCCGTTCTTCTCCCGTGAGCATCTCGGTCGCGGGCTGGCTCGACTCGATTGGAACCGCGATGGACGGGAAGACGTGGCGATCTCACACATCGGAACGCCTGCCGCCTTGCTGGAAAACCGGACGACCGTGTATGGCCGCTTCTTGTCTCTGACTCTGGTTGGTCGGCAGTCTCCACGCGAACCGATTGGAGCCGTGATTACGGCCAACTGTGGAAGCCGCACATTGACGAAGCAGCTCACGGCGGGAGATGGATATCACGCCTCGAACGCACGCACGTTGCATTTCGGCTTGGAGAATGCCCAGTCCGTCGATCGCCGGACCGTGGTCTGGCCGTCTGGAGTGAAGAGCACCACGGAAAATCTTGCGATCGATACCGAATGGCAGTGGATCGAGGGTGACATCGCTCCACTGCGGCGACCGTAACGGAATGAGTTTTCCCAACCGCCTTTTGAAAAACGGGCTCTCCGCCATTCGTGTTGGAACGCATTCATCAGCCGCAGGGCGCTAGCCCCGGTTAAGCGAAAACAAACCGGGGCTAGCGCCCTGCGGCTGATTGGCCACAATGATCAACACGAATGGCGGG
>JAYTXB010000508.1:0-6358 GCA_043743205.1 Schlesneria sp. | reverse complement strand
CAGACAACGCGCCATTTCATCCCCTTGCTAATTCAAAGTCGGTTCTGCTTGATGCCGATCTCGAAACCATCACCCTCGCCACTCGGCGGACTGGCGATTTAATGCCAATCCGGGCCGCAGACGATACAGAACACCGGCTGCGTTCAACAGCCGAAGCGTCGATTTGCGACCGTCCTCACGCATTCGTGAGTTTCATGCAATGGACGACCGGCAAGTGACAGCACCGGTCGCCGCTGCGTCGCTTGTCCAATGGTTCGTCAGACCCAAACGCCGCGCTCCGAGAACGCGCTCCGAAGTTCACTGACGAGACAATCGGACTTCAACTCTGCGCGGCCAAGAATGTGGCGCTGGGACGCCGCCGCGCTGTGCCCGAACGCGCAAGGCTCGACGGTTTGGCCCGCACTCTGGTGAAGTCCCGCTGCGACGCCGCACTGGCTCACTCCGCGTGAATGCGCTCACGAATATGAACGCGACAACTGACAACGCGCAAACATTTCGTAACAGCGACTGAACGCGGTTGCTGCGCGGATCACGCTCGTCGTTGAGGCGAACTTTCCACAACTCCCTTGTAGGAGAAGGACTTCACGCGAAGGTTTGATTGTGACGATTGTTCCGATTGAAATGATTGTCGCGATGGTGCGCAATCTGCTTGCTGTAATGATTGTCGCGATTGGTTTTGTTGCAACGATTGCACTGATTCCTTCGGTTGTCGCGATCATGCTGATTATGTGTGGCGAACGCGGTCTCGCGGAGTCGCGGAGTCGCCACTTGTTTCAGCGATGCCGCCACCAGTGCGGCATCGAAATCCGTTAGCAGTTCGAGCGTGAGTGGCGACCTGAGAGACCGCTGCTGCGCTGAGTTGAGCGACCGGCGGGTGTGTGGCACCCGCCGGTCCTTTGTCCTCGCCGCGCCAGTGAAGTGGCACGGCTCTTCATCCGTTGTCGAACCCGAGTGCGTCCTGCAACGAGTTCGGCAGCGGGTGGTGAGTGCCGTGCCGCCTCATTGGATTGGCGGCTCGCCCGCAACCTGTTTCACGCGGCAAGGCCTTCGGATCCTGCGTCCCTGCGCCGACTCGCCGCGTCCCCTCGATCTTTTGGAAAGGTCTCCCATGAAAACTCTGTCCCCCCTGAGAACACTCTGCAAGAAGTTGATCGCGAACGAGAGCGGACTCATTCTGTCCGCCGAGTTGGTCCTCGTCCTGACAATCGCCGTGATCGGAATGGTCACGGGCTTGGCCTGCATTCAGCAGGCCGTGGTCTATGAGTTGAACGACGTTGGCTTGGCGTTTTCGAGTCTCAATCAGACCTACTGGACGCCAAGTTATCGCGGTGGTTGGAAGAATTTCGGTGGGGGACGCAAGTCGTTCGTTGCCGGTTCGAGTTTCATCGACGCTTTTAACGGCTGCGCGGGAGTGCAAGGGAGTTCCTTGGTGCCGGTGGCCACTGGCTGCGTCGGTGTCCTGTCGGAGATCAACACAGGATGCCCTTGTGCGACGGCAATCCCTTCGACGAACGGTTCAGCCGCGCCGATACTGATCCCTCAACCGATGCCACAATCTCAGAACAGTGGCGTGCCGTGTGAAGCCTGCCCGTCCGGTATCGAACTCGTCCCCTGCCCTCCCATCGGGGTGCCGCGTTCATCGAGTCCTTGGTGAACGGCCACGCCAGTTTCCTTCATTCGCCGCTCGATCCACTGTGATCTTGAGCCGAGCGAAGTGATCGGCCTGTTCCATTTCTCTCATCCACCATTTCAGAGCGGGTCGTCGGTACGAACGAGGGCGTTCCCACTGACGGCCCGCTCCGGCTGCTCTCCAGGACTCTTCATTCCGCCCCTGCTGGCACACCAATTCTCCGGCAGGACCGCTTCGCCACAAACAACCCGCCCTTTCGGATCATTCGATACGATTCTGCTAATCACTGTATTCCGACTAATGAACACAGGGCTTACAGCAGCGCCAACCCCTCTGAACAGACACATCCGTGTCGTCGCGGGTGTTCTTTTTTTGTCACGACCCATTCAATCGGCATAACCGGCGGTGAGGCCACGGTTAAAGTATCGCTTGTAGCGGCCGAATGGGTTGCGCCGGTTGTTGTGATCGCGCGAACGGTACTGATTGTGCCTATAGCTCCACCATGACCACTCGCTCAATCACGGTGAATCAACTGCGGCAACCGCTGCGTGATGAATCGTGAATGACCGCCGACTTCAGAAAAGTTGTCAGCGACATCAGCGGGTCGGTTGTCGGTGTTTGAGTCTGTGCCTTCACTTGGATTGCTTTAAGCCATCGGGAAAACACCCAAGTACCGATGGTGAGGGGCTTCTGAGTTCCTTGCGGGACGAGTTTCAGTTTGATGACTGAGGCTCGTCCTGTGCCTTCAATCCATGCCTGACTGCATTGACGCAGTGTGCGTGGTTCTCGATTTTGAAGTCGGTTTGGAAACGATGGCCTCACCATCGTGGACGTAGTGCGGCGCAGCTTTGTTCATCTTGAACAGGTTTTTGTCCGCATTGAATGATCCTGTTTCGGCGATGTCGCGAATCGCCGGTATTGGAATCGTGCCAAGCGAGTCTTGTTGAGCTGCCTGGGCCCGGGTGTCTCACGAACTTGGCCAATGTCGGAATGGTCCGACGAACGTCGAGCATCTCTCAGCCACACTGATCGGTGCGCGACGGTTTCAGTTTGAAGCAGTGATCGACATGGTTCTCAACTCAGTCAGCCTCTCAACGTAAAAAGGGTTCTCTCATGCTTAGCAAATTTTGGAATGACGAATCGGGCGTGATTATTTCCGCCGAATTGGTGTTGGTTTTGACCATTGCCGTGTTGGCTATGATCGTCGGTCTCAGCGAAGTCGCTGTCGCCGTGAACACCGAATTGAACGACATCTCGAACGCGATTGGTGCCCTCGACCAGTCGTATTCCTACACACACTTCACCTCCACGAAGGCAGCGGGGGCGATCAGCAACATCAAGAGTTCTTACGCCGGTTCACGCTTCATTGACGCGTCCGATGACTGCGATGCCAACACCACGTGTGACTTGGTTTGCGGTGCTCCTCTCGCCACGACCGGTGGCTGATCGCTGCGTGAGTTGCATGGCGTGACGAATGAAACGGGCCGCAGCAGTTCAACTGCTGCGGCCGTGTTCGTTTGATTCGCGTGAGGAGTCAGAAGGCTTTCCTGCGACTCTCAGAATCGTGATGTTCTCTGGCGAACTTCTCACTTCGCGACAAACGCGAAGTAATAGAACACCAACCCCGTGACGGAAGTCAGCACGAGGTCGAATGTCGAAAGCCAGCCCAGCGTCTTGTGAAGCCTGCTGTGCCGAGCCGGTTGCGGTGGCGAGGGAAAGTGGCGCAGAGCCAGTCCGATCGTGGTGGCCCATAAAAGCGGTGTCGAGATCGCAAAGACCAAGTGAATTCGCAGCACCAGCCGGACAAACGCCAACTGGTCTACTGTCAGCGCGACCTCACGCTTGGCGACGACGTTCATCCAGCCGCCCTGAATCCATTGCAGGTCGATCTCAAACAGACCGACCGCGATCAGCAGGATGACTCCCAACAGCAACTGCAATTTGCGGTGTAGCCGGTACTGCTGTCGCTTCACGGTAGAAAGACTGTAGACGAGTACGGGAACGATCAGCACCAGCGCCACGACCACGAAGTCGAGCATGAATGAGGTGCGATAGCCAAGGAATCCGTGGTTCATCGGAACGGGGCTGCTTTCATGATGCGTGGTGACGGGCGGTGACTTTCAATGGCTTGATTTGCCTCTGACTCAACCGACGCGCGCTCGGCTGTCGGCCAGCATCTTGTCGAACAGTTCACGTTGAGTGACCAGTTCGGCGGCGGGGTCTGCGGGAAGAACGCCCTCCTCCAACAGCCACCAGCCCGAGTAATCGAGCTGCACGTAAAGGTCGAGCAGTTGTTGATGCGGATACGTCTTCGAGTCCATCTGATGGACGTGCGTCGTCTCACCGAGACGGGCCTTCACGAGATGGAAGTTGTGTTCGAGGCCTGGAGCTTCGAGGTCTTGCGGGTTCGAGTTCCAGCAGAGCGCCACGTTCGGGTTGTCGGCCACGTCCATGATCGCCTTGATCGTCGGCAACTGCGCACACCCGCCGTGAATTTCGAGCCGAATCTGTTGGCCAAAGCCGGTTGCGAACTCGGCCAGTTGGTTGAGTGACTTGCCGATTTGCTCGATGGTTTTCTCGCGCGGCACGTCCTTGTGGAACGAGTCCGGCTTGACCTTCACGCCCGATCCCCCGACATCGTGACTCAGCTCAATGAACTGCTTCGTCGCGTCAATGGCCTTCGCCACCACAGCGGGATCGGGACTGTCGTACCGCTCATTGCTGCCGATCCCGAGAAATTTGACGGGGCTACCTGCGAATCGCTTCCGCACCTCGGCACGCTCCGCCATCGACAGACTCGGCTCCACACCATGCTTGTGCGTTGTCCGCAACTCCACTCCCAGCACTTTCGCCTTCGCGCAATTGGCGATCAGCGTGGGGAGGTCCCAGTCTTTGGCCCATTGATAGGTGACGAGACCATACCGGATGTCGCCCCCTTTTTTTTGCGGCGTGTTTTGCGGTTTCTCTTGAGCCGAGAGACTGTTCTTCTCAACAGTGCTGAGCGGCAACGCTCCCAGTCCCGCCGCGAATGCCATCCCAGTCGTCGTCTCCAGAAACCGGCGTCGCGTCACATCAGACATGTCGATCCTTTCTAAAACTTGGGCGGCGTCACCGCCGAGAAGTGTGAAGCGGCACCTTGCTCATTGAGGAAGTGCAGGATGCCATTCGGTCTCAGTCTAGCGAGGAGTGGGAGCCACCACCGCTGACCGCGACTCCCTCGTTCACGCTTTTAAGAGTTGCACAAATTTTTGAGTCGCGAAGCGACGTTAGCAAATAGCCTCGGGCGTCAGCCCGAGGAAGGGATCAAACGAGAACGTTGAGCCGCGAAGCGGCGGCAGCAGTTCTTGGTCTCGAATTGCCGCCGCTTCGCGGCTCATTCCAATCCATCTCGCTTGAATCCTTGGGCTGACGCCCAAGGCTATTTGCTGCCGCCGCTTTGCGACTCCGAAATCCGCAACTTCTAAACTCACGCTTCGGGTTGGTATGGGGCCGTGAACACTTGCCGGTCGCGTTACTTGCGAGTGGACTCGTGCTTGAGTGCCTTGCCCGCGAGTGCCCCTGTCGGTTGGCCTTCGTGAACGGCGGGGATACCGTTGACGAAGACGTAACGAACGCCGGTCGCGTAGTGATGTGGCTCTTCAAACGTCGCTGTGTCGAGGTACTTGGCGGGGTCGAACACGACCACGTCGGCGGCCAAGCCTGTTCTCAAATAGCCTCGATCTTTGAAGCCGATGATGTCGGCGGGAAGACCGCTCGCACTCCGAATGGCTTGCTCGACGGAGAGGACTTTGTCGAGCAGCGCGTAACGACCGATCTTCCGCGCGAACGTGCCGTAACTGCGCGGATGCGGCCGGTCTGCACCGGGGAGATACGAGCGTCCGTCCGACGCCGTGGCGACCCACGGCAACTGCATCGCGTACCGCACGTCCTCTTCGCTCATCGAGAAATTGACGACCGCCGCTCCGCCGCGTTTCACGATTTCCAACGCGATGTCGAGCGGCGACTTCTGCTCGCTCTCCGCGATCTGCTTCACGCTCCTGCCGACCCAATCTTGTCGTGGTTTGAACCGGGCGATCACGACGGCCTGCCCTTCCGCGGCGCGGTCGATGCTGCGCTGCACGTCCTTCCTCAAGCGTGGTCCCGCTTCGGCATCGTCGATCCGCGCGATCAATTCCTTCGAGCCACCCGATCGCGCCCATGTCGGGAAGAGGGTTGCTTCGAGCGAGGTACTCGACGCGGTGTACGGATACTGGTCGGCCGTGACGATGTGACCGGCTGCGCGCGCCGTTTCGATCTGCGCGGCCGCTTGCCGGATCAGGCCCCAATTTTCCGAGCCACTCGCTTTGAAGTGTGAGATGTGAACCGGGCACTTCGCCTTCAAGCCGATCTGCATCGCTTCGTTTACCGCCGTGAGCAACTCGCTCCCTTCGCCGCGAATGTGGCTGGCATACAGGCCACCGTGCGAGCCGACGACCTGAGCGATCTCGATCAACTCGGAGGTCTCCGCATAGACGCTCGGCACATAGATCAAACCGGTCGACATCCCCCACGCGCCGTCTTGCATTGCCTGGTCGGCGAGCGATCGCATCTTGGCCAACTCGTCGGCAGTGGGTCGCCGATCGACGTTGCCGACGACTTGTTCTCGCAACGAACCTTGGGTCAGCAGATGAGCCACATTGGTACCGGCTCCCGCGAGATTCACCTTCGCGTAGAAGGCGGCGACATCGA
>JAYTXB010000507.1:0-16691 GCA_043743205.1 Schlesneria sp. | reverse complement strand
ACGAACTTCAGCACGACGCAAGTGATGTTGTCTCCGTAAGCATTTGGCTCAGTCGGTGACGGCAGTCGCTGTCGCGCATCGGCCGCCGCGACGAGTTGTTCGGCGAGTTGTTGTGACGTGAGGTCTCGCCCACCCTCTAGGATCGTCGCGAGGTCTTCCGGTTCAAGAAAGACGCGTTCTTCGACCAAGCCATCCGTGCAGAGCACGATGGCGTCATCCGATCGCAATCGCCAGCGACTGATCTGAGGTCGCGCTCGTGTGGGATCGACGACCAAATTGCCGTCGTCTGTTTCGCGGCACGCTCCCAAGCAGAACCGCAACGCTTTGCCTGCCGCTCCGAGTTCCTGCACTTGTTCGGGCGGCGTGCCGAGCGCGAGTTGCGACATCGCAACATCGCCGTCCACGGTCAGTTGCTCCGCGCGGCCGTTTGCGACGAGATACGCTCGACTGTCACCGACGTTCGCGAGATGCAACTCGTCGCCATCAAGCACGCCGATCAGCGCGGTGGTACTCATCAAGTCGTTGTCGCGTGTCGGGACGGGACGATCGGGAAGCGAGAGTGCGTCTTGGACAATTGCGTCACTGGCGGAGAGACACGCCGCATCGAGTAGCATCGGCCACCTCGGTTCCTCACTCTCAGCGAGCGACGCGAGCTGGCTACGGATCGAAGCGAGCAGTACGTCGCACGCGAGTTGACTCGCCCGTTCTCCCGCCCCAATGCGTGCGTGTGTCACGCCGTCAGCCACGATCAGCAGCCAGACCTCATGCCCGCCCACAGCCTCGCTCACGACGACCACTCGGTCCTGATTCACAGCGCCCAGCGCCGCTTTCGCACGTCCGGCCGTGGTGTGCCAACCGAGTTCGACAGCAACGGACTCTCTGTCACCAACCCGAAGCGTGAGCGAGGGAGCCAGCAGCGAAGTCGATGAAGTCTCTCGAACGAGGCCCGCTTGCATGTTGCCGGTCGGGAGACCGTTTCCCGCCGCTCGTTCCAACTCGCCGAGCAGCTCACTCGTCGTCGCAGGACGATGAGCCACATTGATCGAGAGGGCACGACGCAGGACCGGCCAAAGTCCGACGGGCAAGTCCGGACGGAAGACTCGCAGCGGCGGTACTTCAAACCCGAATGCCTCCAACCCACGACCGGCAAACCCGCCGGGCCACAACCCCGCCAATCGGTAATAGATGAAGAGGGCGAGATGATAGACATCGGTCTTCGGCCCAATCCAATCGTCGTGAAACCGACAAACTTCAGGTGGCGAATACTGCGGTGAGATGCGGGCCAAACGGCTCGGGCACTGGCCGGCGGGGAACAATCGCCAGTCGAGATTGGTGACGCGGACTTGTGGCTCGCTCACGTTTGACTCGCGCACTTCAATCGCTTGCGGATCGAACTCCAGCCAGACGTGTCCCGACGCATGCAGGTCGGTCAGCACAACGTTGAGCAACCGACTGACGCGCAGTGTCTCGGCCAGTAGCTCGGTGATGTCGTGCGGTGTTGTCGATGTCGCTTCAACGTGCCAGCTTTCCGCCGCGATGATCGCACCGCCGCCGAGTTCGATGACGTGGACGGGTGGCAGGACCGCGCGTGTGACCGCTTGACGCGCTCGCACATCCGGCGCGAGGTCCAGCCACAACTCAGGCCGAATCGCGCGGACACGAAACTCGCTCCCATCGACAGTCACTTCAAACGACCGACTCGGGTCGTCTGGCCAACCGACGCTCAAGGCCGCGAGACTCCATTCCGAGCAGAACGGCCCGCTCGCTGGAGCAGTCGGTCCCGGCGGCACGAGTCCCGGTGGCAACGTCGAACCATTCGTCTGCGCGAGCAGTTCCGCTTGGCAGTGTTCGCAGTAGGCGAGGTCGAGCGAAATCCGCTCACAACGAGGACACCACACTCCGGTTTCCAGCGAGTCCCTCGCAGTGACCGTCGGCGCGTCAGAGTGCCCTGATGGCGAAGCGTCGTGTGTGGTCAGTGTCTCCGCCATACAAATCGGCCCTGCTTCAACGTCATCGCCCCCGATGGTTTTGGAACCCGCGACTTCATACCGGTCGCTCGAATGGCTTGCAATCAGCCGTGCCACTGCGGCTGGATCCTGCACGCCAACTCGTCTTTCGGTGATCCGAGGCTTCGGATAGATTCCCGGCCCGAACAGGACCGCCCGTTTTGTTCGACTCTGCCAGTCTTTGCCCACACTCCGGCTGTCTTTGAGAGTGCGGTCACGATCGAACTTGGGAAAGGAAGCCCGATGCGCAGCATCTGCGTCATGAATCAGAAGGGTGGCGTCGGCAAGACGACCACCAGTGTGAACCTCGCCGCAGGTCTCGCCAAGCAGGGACGCCGCGTTTGTTTGATCGATCTCGATCCGCAAGGTCACTCGTCATTGCATCTCGGCGTCGATGCGTTCGGCCAGACCCCCACCGTTTACGATGTCTTCTCGGGCAAGAAGACACTGGCCGATGTGAAGCAGTTGGCCGTGGACAATCTGTGGGTCGTCCCGTCGGACCTCGATCTCGCCGCGACAGAAGTTGAATTGGTCGATACTCCCGGTCGCGAGTTGATCCTGCGCGGAGCCATCGATCGACTGACGCAGCAACAACCGTTCGACTACATCATCATGGACTGCCCGCCGTCGCTCGGTGTCCTCACGATCAACGCGCTGACTTCTGCCAAAGAAGTTTTCATCCCGCTTCAGCCTCACTTCTTGGCGTTGCAGGGTTTGTCGAAGCTCTTCGAGACTACGGCACTCGTGAAACGCCGATTGAACCGCGAGTTGAAAGTGAGCGGCATTATTCTCTGCCTGTACGAGACCGCGACGCGATTGGCAGCCGACATCACCGATGACCTGATGCGGTTCCTCGAACAGAGCGATCCGAAAGCGCCGTGGAAGAACGCGCGGATTTTTAACAGCCGCATCCGTCGCAACATCAAACTGGCGGAAGCCCCCAGCTTCGGTCAGTCGATCTTCGACTACGCCGCGAAAAGTCCGGGTGCTCTCGACTACGCCGCGCTCGTGGCGGAAGTGACTGCGGCCGAAGTTCCCGCAGCGGGCGACATCGTTGCGACGGTCACTCCCGTTGAGGCCCCCGTGCCACAGCCCGTCGCCGCGTGAACAGCTCGCCGTAGGATGAACGACTCACCGTAGGATGGGCACTCTTGCCCGTCCGGCTGTTTGCGAGAGAGTTCCGGATCGACCAAGGCCAGACGGGCAAGAGTGCCCGTTGTAAGGCGACAAATGACTTCGCTCGAATTAAGGCTGTTGATTTTTATTGTCATCAATGTTGCGTTGGTGCTTTTCCGCAATCCGCTGGCTGCACTGGTCGTCCAAATCGATCGTACAATTAGTCAAATGATTCGTGTTCATTCCAAGCGACCCCTAATCACAAATGAAAACGCAGTTTTCTGCTTTTTCTGGAGCGGTGTAATCAACTCCATTGTTTCACTACTTGCGTTTCCGGCAATTCGGGTCTTCGAGCTCGACAAGTTGCTCATACTCAACTGAGTGGCACGTTCACGGCTAGCGACAAATGGCCTAACAAGCGGTTCAACTCGACCTATGCCGCGCTCAGATTTGGTTGTCAATAGGCACATCACTCGCGCGGCACACACGGGTTAATTTGGGCGTTCGGCGCGGGTCTCCTGACCCCGCCGAAACGCCCGACCGAAGGTCTCCGCTTTGCTCTTCTGCGTCTCCCAATCTGCGCTGACGGGCCTCAAGTCAGGACGGGCAAGAGTGCCCATCCTACAGGTCGCGTTTGAGGGTGATCCGCGTTCCGACCATCACGACTGCAATCGGTGAGGACCGCGCCTATAATCCGCCACACTTCGCAGGAGTCGTTCCTCGGAGTTGCCTGATGGAATATTTGCCCGCCTCGTGATGGTTCACCGATGTCTGACTCGCCCGATCAAGATTCTGCTGCTCTGCCTCTACGCCCCGAATTGTCGGACGACCTCCCTCCCGTTCAGCCGCCGTCCGCAGGCTTCATCGTCCAGCTCTTTGTCGTGCCGGGTTTGATCGTGCTGGCGGTCGTCGCGGTCTGGGCGTTGTTCGGTCGCATTGCAGCGGGAGAGCAGGACTGGCGCAAGCTGGCCCTCGAACTTCAAAGCCCCAACACTCACATCCGCAACCGCGCGATGTACGGCCTCGCTCAAGTCCTCGATCAAGATCGAGTGCGCGGGACACAGGGCCAACAGCTCGCCAGCAACCCCGAGATCGTGCGCGGGCTTTCGGACCAGTTGGCGAAAGAGCTGCGGACCACATCGAGTTCCCCCGAGTCGGTCGCGATCCAGCAGTACCTGACGCGCGCGTTGGGGCTGCTCAACGCTCCCGAAGCGGCTGCCACTTCAGAGGCCGATCCCACCGGAGGGGTCGCATTACGTCAGAACGCTGCGGCCTCGATGACCGCCGCGTTGAAGCTGGCCTTAGAGCCGACGCGCGACATCGAGATTCGCAAAAGTGCCGCCGCGTCGATCGCCTTCATCGCCAGCCGCGCGCTCGAACGAGGCCAGCCGCTCGAAGCCCCCGAACTCGTGCAAGCCCTGATCGACGCCTCGTCCGGCCAAGAGCCGGTCATGCGGCACGCAGTTGCGTGGACGCTCGGTCAGTTCCGCTCGGCCGACGCGCTGCAACACTTGCAGGTCCTGCTCGGACACGACGACGTGATGACGCGCATCAACGCCGCGATTTCGCTCTCTCACAGTGGCTCAACCGACGGTCTGACCGTCTTCAAACAAGCTCTGTCCGAACCGACCGCCACGTCGCCGGAAGCTCAAGGCGAACAAGTCGTCATCCAGACGAACGTTCTCAAGGCTCTCTCCAACCTCGCCCCTAAGCTAGCGCCCAACGACAAAGCCGAGTTCCGCGAACTCGTCGAAACTCTGCTCAAGACCAACACCAATCCGCGCGTCCACATCGACGCCCGCAATGCGTTCCTCGTGCTGAAGTAGCGGAATGGCGTTTGAAGCTCGTTCGTTCGCGTGTCGATTTGGGTTGTGAAATCAGGGTCCAACCGATGACGGATGACTGCTGCTCTTCATTATTTTGCCCTTCAATCATTTTGCAGGTTCGCGTTTCCAGCAAAATGATTGAGGGCAAAATCATGAAGACGAGGATGCTGGACTCTGACCGCAGACCGAAATTGGCGATCCTTCCTCGTTCGGATAGCTCATGCCCAGCGAACTCGCCCCCAGTTCAACGCCTCTCGATCGCATTCGGCTGGCCTACGATCCGGCTCTGTTGAGAGCGGCTGGTCAGCGACTGATCGAGCAGTTGGCGAGTCATCTCGCATCGGTCGAGTCCTCGTCCGGCAACGTGTTGAATTGGGCACCCCCTCGCGAGAACATCGCGCGGGCCGGACGCATGGCCGATGAGTGGGATCCGACGGCCGAACCGGAACAACTCGCGGCGCGGTTCGAGTCACTCGTCAGTGAGATGTTGTCGCGTGGGCACAACTTGCACGATCCGCGTTACGTCGGGCATCAGGTTCCCGCGCCGATTCCACTGGCCGGGCTGTTCGATGCGGTCGGTTCGATCACGAACCAAGTCATGGCCGTTTACGAAATGGGGCCGTGGTCCACTTCCGTCGAATTGGCGATGGTCGCCAAGTTGGCGGGATACCTCGGCTGGCGCGCAGGGGATTACGCGGGGATTGTCACGCACGGCGGCACGCTCGCCAACTTGAACGCGCTGCTCGTGGCGAGGAATGTCGCGCTGGGTGATTGCTGGGAAGAAGGGGTTGAGGGTCGAATGTTGAGAGTTGATAGCTCCCCTCCTGTTCCCTCGCCCCCGCCTGACTTGGGCGAAACGAAAACAGCGGAGGAGAGTGCTACTTTGAGGGGGCCGAGTAGCGCGAACGTGCTGGCCAACACGAGCGACTCAAGTTCATCGTCCTCTCGCGACACCAAGCCGCTCGACTCCAGCAACCCCCCTCACCCTAACCCTCTCCCCCCTAAGACGAGGGGCGAGGGGACAAGAGGTGCCGCTCCCGTTCTTGTCGTGCAGGCGGACGCTCACTATTGCATCGCGCGGGCGGCGGGGATTCTGGGACTCGGGACGAAGCACGTCGTCCAGGTGAGCCTCGACGAACGCCGACGGATGGACGTGCGAGTCCTCGATGCGACGCTGACTGATCTCAAGGCCAAGGGCCATCCAATCATCGCGGTCGTGGCGTGTGCGTGCTCGACTCCGATCGGAGCCTTCGATCCGCTGAATGCTGTCGCCGATGTGTGCGAAGGACACGGAGTCTGGCTGCACGTCGATGCGGCTCATGGCGGATCGGCCTTGCTGAGCGAACGGCATCGCCACTTGGTCGCGGGTCTCGAACGAGCCGACTCGCTCGTCTGGGACGCTCACAAAATGATGTTCGTCCCCGCGCTCTGTGCGTTCCTGTTCTTCAAGAACAAACAACACAGCTACGAAGCCTTTCACCAGAACGCCCCGTACTTGTTCGACCCCAGCGATCCGGGACTCGGTGAATTCGACATCGGTCTGCGCACGTTTGAATGCACCAAGCGTGCAGCCGTGTACGGACTGTGGGGCGTCTGGTCGCTGTTCGGCCCGCAACTGTTTGGCGACCTGATCGACGTGACTTTCGATCTCGGTCGCGTCTTCCACGAGAAGCTGCTCGCCGCGACGGACTTCACGCCGCTGCACGAACCGCAGTGCAACATCGTCACGTTCCGTCACGTCCCCGCCGAGTTGTCGTCCACAGCAACATCGCCGGAACGACTCGGCGAATTCCAAAGGCAACTCCGTCGGCGCGTCATCGAGTCGGGTGAGTTCTATCTCGTCGCCACCACGCTCAACGGAGTCGATGCGCTGCGCGTGACGCTCATCAATCCACTGACGACGGCCGAACATCTCGACCTCTTGTTGGAGACGCTGCGAAAGCACGGCCGCGAACTGCTCGCCAACGTTGCGCGGTCTGTTGAAAGAGGACCGTAGAGTAAGCATCGGCACATCAATCACTGTCGGAGTTTGGTGAGCCGAGTGCCGTGAGGCCCCGGAGTTTTAGGCGAAGAACCCGGGGCCTCACGGCACCCGGCTCACCTCGAACTTCCGATGGACGCCGCCAGTTATTGATGCGCCGGTCCTAAGCGGCTCGCCTGCTCTTTCAACGGGAAAGCGAAGCAGGCGAGCGGCCTGCTCTACGTTTTTCAACTGCCTGCTAGATGACGAGCCACTGAAGTCGCGACTCGTTACAGTCTGCGGTCGTGTTGATGGACTTCATGTCTTGCACTGGAACTCGCATGAATGACTCTCGTGATGGCTCCGCGCCTGCGGTCGCTCATCAAACTTTGCCGCGTGTGCTCGGGTTGTTCGATGCGGTCTGTTTGGTAGTCGGGTCGATCATTGGGTCGGGCATCTTCTTGAAGGTCAGCCGAGTCGATAGTGCTCTCGCGCCGTATGGCTTTCTCGCAATCATCGGCATCTGGTTGTTTGTTGGACTGGTGACGCTGTGTGGCGCGCTGGCACTGGCAGAGCTGGGGGCGATGTTTCCTCAAGCGGGCGGGCCGTATCTGTACTTGCGTGAAGCCTACGGTCGGTTGCCAGCGTTCCTCTGGGGGTGGACCGAGTTCTGGGTCGTGCGAACCGGTTCGGTCGGTGCCCTCGCCTGTGCGACGGTCCTCTACTTTCATCAGCTAATGGAGTTGCCGCCGTGGGGACAAACAGCGCTGGCGATCGGGATCGTCAGCGGGCTGTCGCTCATCAATCTGTTCAGCACGCGCTGGGGAGCGGGCGTACAGGGAGCGGCCACGGTGGCGAAGGTTTCTTTCCTGGCGGGACTGATTGTGTTGCCGTTCCTGATGCGCCGCATCGACCCGGCGAACTTGCAGCCGCTGCTGAGTTGGAACGACGCCAGTCCATCACTGATTTCGTTTTGGAAGGCGATCGGGATCGCGATGGTCGCGGTGCTATGGCCCTATGACGGTTGGATCAATCTGGGGCCGGTGGCGGAAGACATTCGCGAGCCTCAGCGCAACGTGCCGCGTGGTCTCGGCATCGGCCTTGGCATCGTGATCCTGGTCTATCTGGGGGCGAACGTCAGCTATCACCTCACACTGACGATGAGTCATCTTTCGTCGAGCAGCACGGTCGCGGCCGATGTGTTTGAAGTCCTGTTTGGTCCCGTCGGGGCACAGATCGCGGCGCTCGGTGTGATGTGCTCCACGTTTGGCGCGACGAACTCGAACATGATCACCGGCCCGCGCATTTACTTGGCCATCGCGCGAGATGGCCTCGTCCCAAGCTGGTTGCATCGCATCCATCCGGTCTTCCAGACACCAGCCAACGCCATCGTGGCTCAGGCGGTTTGGACCGTGCTGCTGATCGTGCTGTTCTCGGTATGGAAGCCGAGCGAATCGCCAGCGACTCTAACTGCGGCCAACAATGTCCAGGCGATAGCCGACTCATCGAGCGACATCGACCAGCGTGCCGCCTCACTAAAAGAGACGGCAAACGGATCGAAGCCGCCCGCTCCCGAACCGCACTCCGTCCAAATGAAGCGGGCGTTCGACAACCTCACCGACTCCGTGATCTGCGCGGGACTCCTCTTTTACGGATTGACCGTTTCGGCCGTGTACGTGCTGCGACGAACTCGACCCGATCTCGTGCGGCCATACAAGACGTGGGGCTATCCGTTCACACCGGCGTTGTTGTTGTTCGCCTATACCGGAGCCTTCCTCAGTTTACTGGCCGATCAACCGTGGCAGACCCTGAGCGTGCTGCTGTTGATCGCGTCGGGAGTTGTCTACTACCTGATCGCTTCACGCTGGCCAGGATCGGCAACGGAGCCCGTCAGTTCTCGTCCCCGCCTGCACAATCACGAATGACAAGTGACCAATGACTTCGCCCACTCCCCTACTCCACATCGTCCTCTATCAGCCCGAGATTCCTCCCAACACGGGGAACATCGGGCGGACGTGTGTCGCCATTGGAGCCAAACTGTGGTTGATTCGTCCGCTGGGGTTCAGTCTCGACGAGCAGCAACTTCGCCGCGCGGGTCTCGATTACTGGCCATTCCTCGACTACGAGATCGTCGATAGTTGGCCCGAGGTCTTACGAAAACTGCCCGGCCGCAATGTCTGGTGCATCGAGAACCCGGCGGCACGCACAGTGTGGCAGGCCGATTTCTCACCGGGTGACATTTTGCTGTTCGGTCGCGAAACGAACGGCCTACCGCAAGAGATTGTCGAAGAGCTGCGTTCGCGCACCGTGCAGTTCCCGATGCACGCGGAGGTCCGCAGCCTGAACCTGGCCAACACGGTTTGTGCCGTCGCATATGAAGCCGTTCGTCAGTTCGGCGGGTTGCCGATGAAGAACCGAGTTGAGTAATGAGAGCCAGTAGAACGGCCCTCGCGTTTGATCGCAGTTGATCCCACACAAGAAGGAACCTTCCATGACCAGCGCCGTTGAACAACGTTTGAAACAACATGGCCACGAACTTCCCGTCGCTCCCGAGGCGATCGGCTTCTATGTTCCAGTTTTCCGCACCGGGAACCTCGTCATCACCAGCGGGCAGTTGCCGATGATCGGCAAAGAGCTGATGTTCAAGGGAAAAATCGGGAAGGATCTGCACGAGGAAGACGGAGCCAACGCGGCCCGGCTCTGTGCGCTCAATGCCCTCGCGCAGATCAAGGCCTGCATCGGAAGTCTCGACCGCGTGACGCGGATCGTGCGAGTGGAAGGCTACGTCCAATCGGCCGAAGGCTTCACGAAGCAACCCACCGTCATCAATGGTGCGTCGGAGCTACTAGTCCAGGCCTTCGGAGACGCCGGCAAACATACCCGCATCGCCGTGGGAGCCAACGAACTGCCGATCAACGCTGCGGTGGAACTCGTCGTCTGGGCCGAAGTCGGCTGACGAGACTGCTCATCTCGCCGGTCGGCGGAGCGACCGGCCTACTGTAGTCCCGTTGCTCCATCGACTGGTCGGCCGCGTGCGACAGGGTTCGCGTCATCCCTCGGGAATCATTCGTTCGGACATTTTTTGATTGGGATGTTCGTCGAGGCGCGAGTGGCAATAGACCGCAGTCCACTCAGCAAGGCGGCGGCCCAACTTGCGGCAGGCCGCTTCGGTTTCCTCGTCGCCCGGCTCCTTGGCGGCGATCGCGCCGTAGTGCAGCGTCAGGTCGCGGCTCACGTAATCGGTGACACCAAACACGAGGAAGCCAAAGTTCATCAGCACCGTCAGCAAACTCTGACAGGCCAGTTCCGAGCCTCCGCCCCAGCCGCCAGACGAGCTGAACGCGCAGGCGATCTTGCCATCGACCTTCGCCCAATGGTGAAACATCGTCTCATCCCAAAACCGCTTCATCTTCCAACTGAGCAGCCCCATGTTCGTCGGACTGCCGACCGCCAGTCCGTCACACCAGACGACATCGTCGGCCGTCGCCTCGTCCACCGATCGCAGTCGCACTTCGGACTGACCAATGCTCCCCGCTCCCTCCGCCACGAGATTCGCCATGCGCGCCGTGTTGCCGGACCGTGAATCGAACAGCACGAGAATCTTGTTCATGGCAGGCGGGCTTTCGTGTGGTGAACACATTGAGATCGAGTCATCACGGGTCGGAATGGAAAACATGCGATGAGGTCATTCCTTCGCCTCGATTTACCGTTTTGCTCACTCCATTGCGAGTCTCGCGAATCAATGTGGTGAAAGGGTCGCCGCTGACGCGGACTTCGGTGCGTCCGCCGCTGCGAGTTTCCAGCAGCGTGCCGTCACGTCCGCTACGCTAGGGCGACCTCTCCCGCCCTAGCGACGTACCTCGTCAACTCCCCCCAAGTTTGCCGCACTCGGGCCTTGCGCTAGTGCTGGTTGCGGTACGAAGAGGGTGTCACTCCGGTCGCGGATCGGAAGGCGCGGGTGAAGGCGCTGTGATCGTAGAAACCGGATGCCTGGGCGATTTCTGCGATGGACTTGTGGGTCTCGCGCAACAGGCGTGATGCCGTCGCGATGCGGGTTTTCGTGATGAGCTGGGTTGGAGTCAGGCCGAAGAGACGTTTTGTCAGTCGCGCCAAACGTTGCGGCGACAGCTTGGATCGCTGAGCCAGCCAGGCCGAGGTCACGTCCTCGGAGAGATTCTGTTCGAACTCATCCAGGGCTGCGGCGAAACCGGCGGGGATTTCCTGCCGCTCGACCGGAGCGCGCACGTCACGAGAGAAGCCGATCAGGCCGATCACTTCGCCGTCGGCGCCGCGAATCGGAAGCTTTGTGGTCAGGCACCACACAGGATCGTGCGGACGATACCACTGCAGTTCCATGTGATCGATCAACGGCCTGCCGGTGCGCAGGACGCGCGCATCTTGTTCAAAGGGAATCCTGCCGAAGTCGCCAGGGCAGATGTCGCGCGGGCACTTGCCAATTGCGTCAGATTTGCGCTTGAGTCCGTGGCGCATCACGAGCGAGTCGTTGACCGTGACATACCGGCCTTGGGCGTCTTTGACGAAAAACGCAACGTCCGGTGCGAGGTCGAAGAGGGTCTGCAACAAGGTGACTTCGATCGCCGGGAATGTGTCCCGAGGCTCATCATTCGGCGTCGTTGTGCGCGATTTCATCGGTCGGTGCGTTTCTGGTGCAAGAGGACGGGGCCGTGCCCAGTTAAAATACCGCCTGTCAGACTATCAGACCGCGCTTGAAGAACAGGAACTTTCCCCGATGAAAATCAGCCGCATCTTTGCTCATCGCGTCGAGCTGCCGCTTGTCGAAGGTTCGTACAAATGGTCTGGCGGGAAATCGGTCTCGGTCTTTGACAGCACGATCGTCGGCGTCGAGACGGACGACGGATTGATCGGCTACGGTGAAGTTTGTCCGTTGGGTCCGTTCTACTTGCCGGCGTATGCGGAAGGCGTGCGCGCCGGGCTGCGGGAACTCGGCCCCCACCTGCTCGGCTACGACCCGCGCGAGCTGGGTAAGTTGAACCAACAGATGGACGCCGCGCTTAAGGGGCATCCATACGTCAAGTCGGGCATCGACATCGCCTGCTGGGATTTGCTCGGCAAGGCCACTGGATTGCCGGTGTGCGTGCTTATGGGAGGACGTTTCGGTGAAAGCATTCGGCTGTATCGCGCGATCTCGCAGCAGGCTCCCGACGAGATGGCGAAGAAGGTCGCACAGTACCATCAGCAGGGTTACACGCGATTCCAACTCAAAGTCGGCGGCGATCCGGATCAGGACATCGAACGAATTCGCGCCGTCCGCGACATCTTGCAGCCGACGGATCGTTTGGTTGCCGACGCCAACACCGGTTGGACTCAGCACGAGGCGATGCGCGTGGTTCGCGCCGTGCGTGACGTGGATGTCTACATCGAGCAGCCTTGTTTGACATACGAGGAGTGCTTGGCAGTTCGTCGCCACACGGACCATCCGTTCGTGCTCGACGAGAACATTGACGGTCTGGATGTGTTGCTTCGCGCCAAAGCGGACTTGGCGATGGATGTCGTCAATCTCAAGATCAGCAAGCTCGGAGGTCTCACCAAGGCCAAGCAGGCGCGAGATCTTTGCGTGTCGATGGGGATTGCGATGACTCTGGAGGATAGCTGGGGCGGCGACGTGACGACGGCGGCGATCGCGCACCTGGCACACAGCACTCCCGAAGCGTTTCGATTTACCAGCACGGACTTCAATAGCTATGTCACGGTGAGTAACGCGGAAGGTGCTCCGGTACGCGACAACGGTTTCATGGCAGCCGGCACCGCGCCCGGATTGGGAGTGACACCTAGGGCCGATGTGATTGGTCCGAGGGTCGTGGAGGTTTGCTAAACACGAAAGGACAACAAATGGACTCGTCGATATTTCAGGGCTGTATTCCCGCATTGATGACCCCTTGCCGCGCTGACCGAACTCCGGATTTTGCCGCGTTGGTAGACAAGGCGCGGGAACTGATCGCGGCCGGCATGAGCGGCGTTGTGTACTGCGGGTCGATGGGAGATTGGCCGCTGCTGTCTGATGAACAGCGACAGGAAGGAGTGCGGCAACTCACCGACGCGGGCGTGCCTGTGATTGTTGGCACGGGTGCTCAGAATCCGGCATCGGCGGCGGCTCATGCCGCGCACGCTCAGCGAGTTGGAGCCAAGGGGTTGATGATCATTCCGCGAGTGCTGTCGCGCGGGACTTCGGCCGCAGCGCAACGAGCACACTTCGCGGGAGTGCTCGGCGCGGCACCCGACCTGCCCGCCGTGATTTACAACAGTCCCTACTACGGGTTCGAGACCAAGGCCGATCTGTTCTTCGACCTGCGGAGAGAGTTTCGCAATCTGGTCGGATTCAAAGAATTCGGCGGCGAGAAATCGCTCAGCTACGCGGCCGAACAGATCACGCATGCCGACAACGATGTGCTGCTGATGGTCGGCGTCGATACGCAAGTCTGTCACGGCTTCATTCGTTGCGGCGCGGTCGGCGCGATCACAGGCATCGGCAACTGCCTGCCGCGAGAAGTGCTGCATCTCATTGCACTTTGCCGACTGGCCGCGGCCGGCGATGTCGAAGCCCGACGGTTGGCGCGAGAACTCGAGGACGCCCTCGCCGAGTTGTCCCGTTTCGACGAAGGGCCCGATCTCGTGCTGTACTACAAGCATCTGCTCGTGCTGCTCGGCAACAGCCAGTACGAGTTGCACTTCAACAAAGAAGATCGACTGTCGCCAAGCCAACAGGCCTTTGCGAAAGCTCAACTGAACTTGTTTCAGGCGTGGTGGAAGAACTGGGCGGGAAAAACGTATCAAACATAAGAGGCTGACAAACATTGTGATTCATCAGCCGGCACGCGCTAGCGTCCGGTTCGAGAGTCGATCGACATTCCGAACCGGACGCTAGCGCGTGCCGGCTGATGTGCGAATCCAGAAACGACGCGGCCATTTTTGTTGTTGCAGAGAGAAACCACGACCATGAAGCAACTCTTCACACTCCTGATCGCCTTCGCGTTGAGTCCGTTGGCGACTCTGTTGGCTGCTGATTCTCCGGCAGAAGAAACGAAGCGTGTCCTCGCAGAAGCGGAGCCGCGAATTCGAGCGATTTACGAACGCCGCGAGTTTCGGGCTGCGGAGTTTTCTGCGGAGTGGCTACCTGACAGTTCGGGATACAGGGTTCAGGAACGCGATCCGAAAACCAACGAACCGATCCAGGTCGTTTATGAGACTCGCACCGGGCAACCCCTGAAGGACTCGGCACGGAAAGAAAGTCCGAAAGCTCGTCAGCCGTCGGTTTCGCCGGATGGGAAGTGGATTCTGGAGTCCAAAGATCGCAACCTGATCCTGCGCGATCTTTCGAATGGTGAGACCACGCATGTCACACATTCATTACCCGAGCGCGAAGTTTCGTTTCGCGAACTGGAGTGGAGTCCCGACAGTAAGCACGCGGTTTTCGTTGAGTCCGACTCGACGGACGTCCGACGCCGAGCGGTGCTGGTGCCGGAGGATCCGTCCTACCCAGGGGTCAGGCGCGACCGATTTGCCAGAGTCGGAGAGAAGATCGAAGCACTCCGTGTTGCGCTCGTGGATGTCGCTGAGAAACAAATGACATGGCTTCCCATCGAGACTCCGCCCGAAGGCTTCTACCTCGGCCAGCTTGAGTGGGCAGGCAACCGTAGCATGGGCTTCCAGCCCGTGCAAAATGGCGGCAATCGGGAGAAAGAAGACAACGCAAAGACGGCACGGACTGGAAGTCCATGCTACTCGGACGAAATCCTGATCGAGACGATGAGCCGCTTTCGCGACAAGCGGGAGTTCTTGCTGGCCACGGTCGAGGGACAGGTCAAAAAGATTTACAGCGAGACCAATGCCGCGTGGGCAGTTTCAGCGCAGGGCAAGAACTCGGGCCTGACATGGGTTCGTAACGGAGAAGCCTTTGTCGTTGTCACCGAGAAGGATGGCTGGCGACACGCATTTCTCTATTCGCGAGAAGGGAAGGAACTGTCGCTGCTGACGCCGGGCGAATACGACATCATCGACCGGGCAGTCGTCGATGAAAAAGGTGGCTGGTATTACTTCTATGCGTCGCCCGACAACGGCACGCAGAAGTACCTGCATCGCGTCCCGCTCGATGGTTCGGGAACTCTGGAACGAGTGACCCCAAAGGATCAGCATGGGACTCACGATTACCGATTCTCGCCGGATGCCCAATGGGCCTTTCACACGTATTCGACTCTGGATTCACCACCCCTCGTCGAACTGATCGAACTGCCGGGACATCGTGTTGTCAAAGTGCTGGAGGACAATGCCGCACTTCGCGGAAGGATGAAACCACTCATCACGCATCCCACGGAATTCCACCAGTTGGATATTGGCGGCGGTGTGTCAGTCGATGCGTGGCTGATCAAACCAAAACACTTTGACGAGACGAAGAAGTATCCCGTCTTCGTCTATGTCTATGGCGAGCCTTACGCGCAGACGGTGCTGGATAGCTGGGGTGCGGCTCAAGTTGACTTTCACCGAGTGGTCGCCGACATGGGCTACTTGGTCGTGTCGATCGACAACCGCGGCACACCAGCGCCGAAGGGAGCGGCCTGGCGACGGTCGATCTTCGGCAGCCTCGGCCCGCTTTCCACAGAGGATCAGGCGGCGGCATTGAAGGAATTAGGACGGATCAAGTCGTATGTCGATTTGTCGCGAGTCGGCATCTGGGGCTGGAGCGGCGGCGGATCGAACACTCTGAACGCCCTGTTTCGCAAGTCCGACATTTACCATGTGGGCATCGCTGTCGTGCCGAAGCCTCAGCCGCATCTTTACAACGCGTGGTTCCAGGAAATCTACATGCGGACGCGTGAAGTGAACCCGGACGGATACGAGAAGTCTGCGCCGATCAATTTCGCTGACGGCCTACGCGGCAAGTTGTTGATCATCACCGGCTCCGGAGAAACCAACACGCATATCCAAATCATCGAAGGGCTGGTGGACCGGCTGATCGAACTCGGGAAGCCGTTCGACTACATGGTCTATCCCAATCGAGACCACGGCCTGCGCGAGGGACGCGGCTCGGAAGTGCATGTGAGAATGTTGGTGATTCGATATCTGCTTGAGAATCTCGCGAACGGACCGCGTTCGTGACATTGTCATCACACTCAAGAAGCGTACCGGATCGCTTGATCATGGCTTCGTCCGGCAGCAAGCAACAGCACCATCCACATCATTCAGCAGCGACCGAAACACTCATGAAACGAATCTCCGTGTTTGTAACTTGCTGGCTCGTGACAGCCAACTCGTTTGTCGCGGCTGCCGACCCGGCTCTGCCTGGCAACCACCCGCTCACTCAGTCACAGGCGGGGGAGTTGCTGATCTCTGAACTGCGCTGTGCGGCGTGTCACGGTGGCACCCAACGCAGCTCTCTGCCGGAAAAAGCGGCGCCTGACTTGGCCGAAGCCGGCGCGCGGATCTCGCCGGGATACCTCCGCCGATTCCTCGCATCGCCGTCGGCAGCCCATCCTGGGACAACCATGCCGGACGTGCTGGTATCGCAACCGGAGGCCGAAAGAGACAAGATCGCTGAAGCTCTGACTCACTTCTTGGTCGCTCAGGGGAAAACGCCTTTTCATACCGGCGTCTCTGAGCAGATTGATCGGCAACAAGGCCAGACGCTGTATCACTCGGTCGGCTGTGTGGCGTGCCACGGTGCGAAGGAAGCGCTCGCCGACGCGCCCGTCAAAAGGCGAAATGATGAAGACGACGAAGACGAAGACAAGCAGGCCAAAGAGAAAAAAG
>JAYTXB010000506.1:0-4268 GCA_043743205.1 Schlesneria sp. | reverse complement strand
CCCCCATGTCGTTCGTTGTTGATCGTCGCGAGTTTCTCAAGGCTACTGCTACGGGAGTTGCCGCACTGGCGGTTCCATCCCTGCTGACTGCCGCCGATGCCAAGGATCCGTATCTCGGGCTGAAAGTCGGTCTGCAAAGCTATTCGCTGCGTGAGTTCAAAGTGGAACAGGCGCTCGAACACACGAAGGCTCTCGGGTTGAAGTATTGGGAGGCGTATCCGGCTCACGTTCCGATGACGGCGGTCCCGAAGCAGATTCAAGAAGAGAAGGACTTGCTCGCCAAGCACGGCGTGACGTTGTTCTCTTACGGTGTCCTTGGTTTCGATGAGAACGAGAACGCGGCTCGCGAGAAGTTCGAGTACGCGAAGGCGATGGGGGTTAAGTCGCTCAGCGCCGACCCCAAACCCGACAAGGCGACGTTCGACCTGCTCGACAAACTGTGTGCCGAGTACGACGTGGCCATTGCGATTCACAACCACGGCCCTGAGCATCGCTACAACAAGATCAGTGATGTCGAAAAGGTCGTGAAAGACCGGCATCCCAAGATCGGAGCTTGTGTCGATACCGGTCACTATCTCCGCAGCGACGAAGACCCGGTCGAGGCGATTCAGCGACTTGGCAAACGCGTCTTCGGCTGCCATCTCAAGGACGTCAAGACGATCGAGAAGGACGGCACGCGGCAGAAGCAGTTCAAGATCGCGGGCGAGGGTGACTTGAATGTGGTCGCGCTGCTGAAGGCCCTCAAGTCGCTCAACTATGAATACTGCTTGGCCGTCGAATACGAAGAGAACGCCAAGAACCCACTGCCCGATATCGAAGCGTGCCTGAAGCACGTTCGCGAGTGTGCGGCGAAGGTGTGACGGTGAAACGAAAAACTTCCGAAGTCTTCAGAGACTTCGGAAGTTTGAGATGGCACTCAATGCTGACGCCCGGTCTGTGAGGATCGGGCGTTTTTTTGTACCAGGTAGGAGCCGCGAGTTTGAGTTGTAGAGGCCAACCGTGTGGAGGTCGTGTGCCGCGCGTCCTGTCGGCGGAGCGACAGGACTACAGTACGGACGGACGACACTCGAACAGCGTTCAGAACTGGCTTCTCGGTCCTTTGCGCATCATCCACCAGCCGCCGACTCCCACCAGAGAGAGGATCGTGATGTACCCGGTTGGTCCGAGTGTGTTCCACGCGTTGAACAAATACCTCTGATAGAAAATGTAGTACTCGAAAATCCACTCGGGCATGGCAGAGTTCCCTCAGTGATCCGGGCGAGTCGCGACCAGTAGGATGGGCACTCTTGCCCGTCCGGCTTTCGGGCGACTTCTCTGCCTGTCAAAACAGGACGGGCAAGAGTGCCCATCCTACGGTCGCCCCCAGAATCGTTCGCTTGTGGTGACAGAGACACCTCCTCACAACCTAGTTCACAAAACGGACGGAAGCAAACCGTCAGTTCCGCTGATCCCTACTCTCATCGTCATTCTCGTTGAGCCGATTCCGAGCGTGTTGAGGTCTGATGTCTCTCGAACTGTTTCATCCTGTCGTGCAAGAGTGGTTTCGATCGCGGTTTGCGGGACCGACGGAACCGCAGGTGCAGGGTTGGCCACACATTGCCGCCGGACGAGACATTCTGATCGCCGCGCCGACGGGTAGCGGCAAGACCTTGACCGCGTTCCTCGCAGCCATTGACCGACTCTTCCAGCTTGCCCAGCGAGGCGACTGGGCGAACGAAATTCGTGTCGTGTACGTCTCGCCGCTGCGGGCACTCTCGAACGACATGCACCGCAATCTGGAAGTGCCGCTCGCTGAGATCACGGCACTCGCGCTGAGCCTCGGTTTGAAAGTCCCGCCTATTCGAGTCGGCCTCCGCACGGGAGACACTCCTCCGGCCAAGCGTGCGGCGATGTTGAAGAAGCCGCCGCACATCCTCGTGACGACGCCTGAGTCGCTCTACCTAATGCTCACCAGTCCCAAAGCGCGCGAGACGTTGACGACCGTGGAGACCGTCATCATCGACGAAATTCATGCGCTCGTCCGCGACAAACGTGGTTCGCATCTCGCTCTCACGTTGGAACGACTCGCCGCACTCTGTCCTCGCAAACTGCAACGGATTGGACTCTCGGCGACGCAACGCCCAATGGACGAGATCGCACGGTTCCTGGTGGGGGTTGAGGGAGGGGCGAAGGTTGATGGTCGAGAGTTGAGAGTTGAGGGGCAGAACGAAGCATTGACGAAAGACGAAGGGGCGTCCTCAATCGCATCGCGTCATACCGTGATGCTTGTCCCCTCGCCCCCGTCCTCGGGGGAGAGGGCTAGGGTGAGGGGGCCGAGTGGCAACAAGACTCCCCTTTGCAATGCGATCTCTTCCCCTCCACTTTCCACCCTCAACCGTCAACCTGCCAACGCAGAACCCCCTCACCCTAACCCTCTCCCCCTCAAAGCAGGGGGCGAGGGGACAAAGCCCAGCAACGAAGACATCCCGCGGTCCCTCAACCCACTGCCGCTCAACCCGCAACCATCCACCCTCAACCTTCCCGTCCTGCTCGACATCGGGCATCGACGGGAGCTTGATCTCGGGATTGAAGTGCCGCCGAGCGAACTCGGTGCGGTTTGTATGCACGAGCAGTGGGCCGAGATCAATGCGCGGATTGTCGAACTGGTGAACGGTCACCGCGCCACGCTGATCTTCGTCAACACGAGGCGACTGGCAGAGCGGCTCACTCATCAATTGAGTGAGCTGTTGGGTGAAGAGGCGATCAGTAGCCATCACGGTTCGCTGGCCGCCAAGAACCGGTTGGACACCGAGCATCGCTTGAAGTCGGGACAACTGAAGGCGGTCGTGGCGACAGCCTCGCTCGAAATGGGAATTGATGTCGGTTACATCGACCTCGTGATTCAGATCGGTTCGCCGCGCAACATCGCCACGTTCTTGCAGCGGATCGGCCGCTCGGGTCACGCGCTCGGGCTGATCCCCAAAGGTCGCCTGTTCGCGTTGACGCGCGACGAGTTGATCGAGTGCATGGGCCTCATGCGCGCGATCCATCACGGGCGGCTCGACATCGTGCCGATCCCCGTTGCGCCACTAGATGTCCTCGCGCAGCAGATCGTCGCGGAAGTGGCCTGTCAGGAATGGAGTACGGACGAACTGTTCGCCCTCTGCCGTCGCGCCGCGCCGTATCGCGACCTGCCGCGGCGCGAGTTCGATCGCGTCGTGCAGATTCTCTGTGAGGGACTGACTCCCACTTCTGATCGCGGCCGAGTCTTCTTGCATCACGACCAAGTCGGTCGTCGTTTGCGGGCACGACCCGGCGCGAGAATGGCCGCGATCGCCAATGCCGGTGCGATCCCCGAAGTCTTCTCGATCCGCGTCGTCACGGAAGACGATCACACCGTCGTCGGTTCGGTCGATGAGGACTTCGGAACTGAGAGCCAAGCGGGCGACATCTTTCTGTTGGGCAACACCTCGTGGCGGATTCGCGCATTGCGTGGTGGCGACTTGATCGTGAGCGATGCCGGCGGCGCACCACCGACGATCCCGTTCTGGCGCGGTGAGGCTCCCGGTCGCACCTACGAGCTATCCGAAGAGGTCTCCCGATTGCGTGAAGATCTCGAGCAACGGCTCGATGACCCGCAGGCGGCTGAGGACTGGCTTGTCCTCGAAACCAAGGTGACGATCGACGCGGCACGGCAAACGGTCGTGTACGCGCGCGCGCAGAAAGCCGCGATCGGATTGTTGCCCACTCTGCGGCGAGTCGTCTTCGAGCGATTCTTCGATGAGAGCGGTGGGATGCAGTTAGTGATTCACGCGCCATTCGGCACGCGCATAACCCGCGCGTGGGGCTTGGCCATGCGCAAGCGGTTCTGTCGCTCGTTCGACTTCGAGTTGCAGGCAAACGCTGACGACGATGGCATCGTGCTGTCGCTCGGACCGCAGCACAGTTTCCCGCTGGAGAGCATGTTCCCGATGCTCAACCCGCGCAACGTGCAAGAGATGTTCGAGCAAGCAGTGCTCGTCGTGCCGATCTTTCAAAACCGCTGGCGTTGGAACGCGACGCGCGCCTTGCAAGTGCCGCGTGCCAAGCTCGGTAAGAAAGTACCGCCCGCGTTGCAGCGGTTCCGCAGTGAAGATTTGCTGACGGCGGTCTTTCCCAAACTGACCGGCTGTCAGGAGAACGTGGTTGGAGACATCGAGCTTCCCGATCATCCGCTCGTCAAACAGACGATGGACGATTGCCTGCACGAGGCACACGACATCGAAGCTCTCAAAGAGGTGCTGGCGAAA
>JAYTXB010000505.1:0-4293 GCA_043743205.1 Schlesneria sp. | reverse complement strand
CTCCATGGCAAGCCAACTCGGCACTCAGTGTGGAGCGGCACTCGTCACTGTTGTCTGGAGCGGCATCGTCAGCGTGATGTTACTGAGACTGACGGATGCGCTGGTCGGTTTGCGTGTTTCACAGACAGTGGAACTCGCGGGCCTCGACCTCGCGGAACATGGTGAAACGGCTTACAACGATTGACGTGTGTGAAGTCGTAGGATGGACGCCTCGTCCGTCCGCCAGATACCTGTCGCTATAGAATGGGGCGAGTCATTGAGGCCCACCAGAAGTCGCTGGCCATTGATGACTCGATCCACCCTGCTTTGGACCGGCGAGATTCCTCGCCTGTCACTGAAGTCTCAGAAAGCCGCTCCATGATTGATGAACTTCGTTTCGCTGTGACCGAACTCTTGGAAGGGCGAGACCTCTCGTCGGTCGCGATGCACTCGGCCGTCGGCGCGATCATGGATGGACGCAGCACCGAGGTCGAGATCGCTGCGCTGTTGACCGCGCTGCGCTGTCGAAGCGAATCGGTCAGCGAGTTGGTTGGTGCCGCGCAGGCCATGCGCGAGCGGGCGACCGCCATTCCCTGTCGCACTCCGAATTTGCTCGACACGTGCGGGACTGGCGGCGATTCTCTGCACACGTTCAACATCAGCACGGCAGCGGCGCTCGTGGCCGCTGCTGCCGGACAGCCGGTTGCCAAGCATGGCAACCGGAGTGTTTCGAGCAGTACCGGCTCGGCCGATGTGCTCGAAGCGCTGGGTGTCAATCTGCAGCGAACTCCCGAACAAATCGCGGCTTGCATCGACGAGATCGGCATCGGGTTTTGCTTCGCACCGCTGCTGCACGGTGCGATGAAGTATGCCGCCCCCGTGCGCAAGCAACTCGGGTTTCGCACTGTCTTCAATCTGCTCGGCCCGCTCACGAACCCGGCCCGCGCGACGTACCAACTGGTCGGAGCCAGTCGCACCGCCACTGCTGAGATGCTCGCGCAGGCCCTACATCAGCTCGGTTCCCACCGCGCGCTGGTCGTCTGCGGTCATGATGAACTCGATGAAGTTAGCTTGTGGGGCGAGACCGCTGTGTTCGAGGTCTCACTGGCTGGCGTCCAGCGTCACACGTGGACTGCCTCACAACTCGGACTGCCCGAATGCGATGTGGCCAAACTCCGGGTGAGCAGTGCCGCCGAAAGTGCGTCGCTCATCCGTAGGGTCTTCGCGGGAGAACGCGGTCCCGCGCGAGACATCCTCGTTGCCAACGCCGCCGCCGCGCTATTCGCTGCCGAGCGAGCGGCTTCGATTCAAGCCGCCATCCCGCTGGCCGCCGCCGCGATTGATGCAGGCCATGCGGCGGCGCTGTGCGAACGCTTGGTCGCAGCGACTTGGACAGATCGCCCAGATGCGGGCTGATGCGGGAAGTGAAGTCCTCGGTCACTCGTCATGACTCGACTCACCCGGTGTTGATATGGGCGAGCGGCTCTGACATCGCTCGTCGTTGGTTGCATCCCACACGAACGGCCCGTAATGTGGCGCGTGTTCCGTCGGACCCACTTTTCCCCCTTCGGCCACGACGCTCTCCGATGATTCTCACCGGCGAAGAAATCAAAGCTCAGTTGGACAAGAACATTGTCATCGAACCTTTCGATGAGAAGTTGCTCAACCCCAACAGTTACAACCTCCGCTTGCACGATGAACTGATCGTGTACGAGGAAATCGTGCTCGATGTGCGTCGGCCGAACCGTTATCGGCGGCATGTCATTCCGCCCGAAGGTTTCGTGCTGCACCCCAACCAACTCTATCTGGGTCGCACCGTCGAACGAACGGAAACGCACAACCTCGTCCCCATGTTGGAAGGGCGTTCGTCGGTCGGTCGCCTCGGACTGTTCGTGCATGTGACGGCGGGCTTCGGCGATGTCGGTTTCTGCGGGTACTGGACGCTCGAACTGTTCGCCGTTCACCCGATCCGCATCTACCCCGGCTTGCCGATCTGCCAGATTTTTTACCACACGGTCCAAGGGGCGATTCGCGAGTACCGCAGCGGCAGCAAGTACCAGAACAACCAGGACATTCAACCGAGCCTGCTGTTCAAGGAACTGCAACAGCCCGCCAAGGACCAGCAGCTACGCTTGTCCTTCGGCCAGGAAGCGGACGAGTAACCCCTCTGGCCCAGAGCCAAGAATGGCCTCGTGCCAGCGCATTAACAACTGGCGGCATCAATCCGATGATCGAGGCGAGCCGAGTGCCATGAGGCCCCGGGTTCTTCTCTGAAAAGTCCGGGGCCTCACGGCACCCGGCCCACCAAATCGCGACAGTGATTGATGCGCCGGTCCCTCGTGCTGCGTCAACGATAAGAACTGCAGTTTGTTGCTGTGACGAAGGAGCGGCAAGGCGCTAGCCGCCGGTGTCGGTTTTACAGGTCGCTTGCACACTCTCCGGCGGTTAGCAGCCCATTGAAAAAGTACCGTAGGGCACGCGGCTCGCGTGCTTTTTTTACTGGAAAATGGGGCACGCGAGCCGCGTGCCCTACGTTTTTCAACGGGCTGTAATACCTCACGCGGTTCCAAGTGAGACGTTTGGCGATCAGCGTGAAAGACTTCGGAAGTCTGTAGTCCATGGTGCGTGGGAGAATGCCTCAGTTCATCCCGTGCGAGGTATAGGCGAGTGGCATCCTTGATGCGCGTTCGCTCGTTCTCGAAATTGTGCGTGGCGATCTACTGGAACGATCCGATAAGCTGCAAAACAGCGGAAGGCAATTTGTCTGTGAGGTGGCACGATGACTGATGAAGCTCACGAAACTCAACCTGCATGGTGGAAGCTGTGGAACTGGCCGTGGTCCGTGTGGGGGCTGATGGCTCTGGTGATGCTGGCGCTGCTGCCGTTTGCGGTGCGGGCATTCTTTCTCTCGACGGTCCCCGACATGGCGGAGCCGTTTGACGTGGCGGCGTTCGTGAAGGACGACATCCCTCCCGACGAGAACGCCTTCACCGAGTATCAGCAGGCGCTGACGATGCGCAAGCGGTTGATGCAGGGAACACAGGGATTATCGAGTGGCTATCCGAATGGCTTCGATGACATCTTCAAGCAGGGCTGGGAGTCGGCTGACGAACCGATGCGGGCGTGGCTGGAAGAGCATCGCGCGGCGTTGGCTGTTTGGCGGCGCGGGACGGAGAAGTCGCGGGCGCTTGCGGTCTCGCCGAGTGAGTTGACGTTCGCAACGACCTTGGAGTCGAGCCAGATGCTGCGCGATTTTGCCCGACTGGCGCGACTCGATCAGTTGCGATGCTTGCACAAGGTTGAAGTCGATGAGGCATGGCAGTTGGCGTGCGCGGTCTATCGCAGTGGCGGACATGCCTCCACGCGCGGGCCGATGATCGCGGGGCTGATTGGTGTCGCGATGCACGCCGTCTCAGGAGCGGCGATGGCTCGCTGGGCCGAGCATCCCTCGGTGGCAGGCGATCAACTGCGTGTGGCACTTGCTCAAGTGAAGGAGGACTTCGCGCTGTACGAGTCGGAGTCGAACATGTTGAAGACGGAGTATCTGGTACTGCGGAACTCATTAAGAACGCGCGACTGGGTTCGAATTTTCGGCCCGGGAGCGGGGGCCGGTCCCGCGAGCGGCGGCGCGACTCCCGAAGCCGTGGCACGCGGTTTCTATTGGGTCGTCGGCGAACCCGAACTGACAGTCCGCATCGCCCGTCAAATCCTGGCCAATCAAATTCGCGAAGTGGACAATCCTCTCGCGGAGCGGCGCAAGCTGGTTGGTGCGGGGATGGCCATGCTGTTCGATCCCGATCCCAATGTGACGAGGCTCCCCGGTGAACTCGATCCCGCTGGCATTGATCGCGGTTTGAAGACATCTATCGTCTGCAAGATGCTGCTCTCCGCGACGAAGCAGGTGGATGACTCGTTCCTGCGATTCCGAGGACGACAGGCGGCGCTGGAGGCGATGCTCGCGGCGCAGGCTTATCGCCGCGACAAGGGTGAGTTCCCCGAGAGCCTCGACCAACTGGTGCCGGAGTATTTGCCAGCCGTGCCGCTGGACCCGTGTGATCGCCACGGCGGACGACTGCTCTATCGCCGCGACGAGGTCACGCGCGCGACGGTTTGGAGTATTGGCGTGGATGGCAACGACGATGGCGGTGCGGTCGAAGACGACACTCGCCCTCCTGCTGATGTTGGCTACCTCTTGAAGTAGCGAGTGCATGAGTATTTTGGGCTCTCCGCCATTCCTGTTGGCCCGCAGAAATTAGCCGCAGGGCGCTAGCCCCGGTTAAGCGAAATCGAACCGGGGCTAGCGCCCTGCGGCTG
>JAYTXB010000504.1:0-12204 GCA_043743205.1 Schlesneria sp. | reverse complement strand
ATCGTAGTCGGGATCATGATCATCCCGATGGTCGCGTCGCTGAGTGAAGACGTGCTGCGTGCGGTCCCGAACAGTTTGCGTGAGGCGGGTTACGCGCTCGGCTCAACCAAGTTCGACGTGAGCGCCAAGATCGTCGTCCCCTCGGCGCTGTCCGGAATCTTGGCGTCGTTTCTATTGGCTCTGTCGCGCAGCATCGGTGAGACAATGGCGGTCGCCATCGCCAGCACGGGCCAACCGGCGCTGACTCTCAATCCACTCGCCGCCATTCAAACCATGACGATCTTCATCGTGAACGTGATGCAGGGCGAGGTCGTGGCGGGATCGACTTTGGAGAAGAGTCTGTACGCGGTCGCACTCGTGCTGTTCGTCATCACGTTGGGCATGAACCTGATTTCGCAGATGGTGCTCGCCCGGTATCGCGAGGTGTACCAATGAGTCTGTTTGACGAAGCCTACGAGCAGAAACTGGCGCTGCGGCATCGACTCGGTCAGGTCTTCGAGTGGGCCTGTCGGCTGACGACATGGCTGTCGATGGGCATTCTCGCGGTGTTGCTCATCGGGATTGGACGACGGGCGTGGGGCTGGCTCACGTGGGGATTCCTCACGCGAGGAAACTCGTACATCGCCGAAGAGGCGGGGATCGTGGCTGGTTTGTGCGGCAGCCTGTGGCTGATCGGACTGACGGCCATGATGGCTGTGCCACTCGGTGTGGGAGCAGCCGTGTACCTCGAAGAATATGCGCGGCCGACTCGACTGACTAAGTTGATTCAACTCAACATCTCGAACCTCGCGGGAGTCCCTTCGATTGTCTACGGCATCCTCGGCTTCACCGTCTTCGTGAGGATGTTTGGCCTGCGGGATCGGCCGGAAAAATTCGTCTGCTCGCTCGGCTTCGTTGATTTTTCATTCGAATTGCCGCTAGGTCGCGTCGTCGTCTCCGGCGCAGCGACACTCACCCTGCTCAGCCTGCCTGTCATTATTATCGCCGCGCAAGAAGCCCTGCGTGCCGTGCCCGCTTCACTCCGTCATGCGTCACTTGCGCTCGGGGCGACCAAGTGGCAGACCGTGCGGCATCAAGTAATTCCCGCCGCGCTCCCCGGCATCCTCACCGGCGTGATTTTGGCGCTGTCCCGTGCGTTGGGTGAGACCGCGCCGCTACTGGTTCTAGGTGCGGCAGCACAACTGAGCGTCGTGCCGGGCCGCATCACGGGGATCGGTGATGTCCTGCGCCACCCCGGTAAGTTGGTTCAAGCTCCGTTCGATCAATTCACGGCGATCCCGTTGCAAATCTACAGTTGGGTCAGCGACTCCAGTCGAGGGTTTGAACACGTTTCCGCAGCGGGAATCGTGGTGCTGCTCGTGGTACTGATCCTGATGAACGGAACCGCAATTTTCATTCGGCAAAGGTTTCAGAAGAAGATTCGTTGGTGAGCCTCGCGAATTTTTCGGCCTCACCTCAGTCGTCGCCTCGTGTTTGAATATCGAGTTTTCATTTCCGGACTCCTCATGGCACTCGTGAAAGCCTTCACTCAGTTTGTCGAGCCGCCGCCAACCTCGACGGTCAGCGTCGCCGAAGGTGCTGCGCCCGCCGCACGTCATCCCAAACTGGAGACAGTCCAGATGGGCTTCTTCTACGGCCTGAATCAGGCGCTGCGCGATATCTCGCTCAAGATCAACGAGCGAGCCGTGACCGCGCTGATCGGACCGTCCGGGTGCGGGAAAAGTACGTACTTGAGATCGCTCAACCGGATGAACGACATCATTGAAGGGACGCGCGTCTCGGGAAAGGTGATGCTCGATGGCGAAGACATCTACGCGAAGGACGTGGATGTGGTGTCGCTACGAAAGCGAATCGGCATGGTTTTCCAGAAATCGACGCCATTCCCCAAGTCGATCTTCGACAATGTTGCATTTGGGCCGCGCATCGCCGGGCTGACCGACAAAGCGCGATTGACCGAGATCGTCGAGCAATCGCTGCAACGCGCAGCTCTGTGGAATGAGGCCAAGGACCGGCTGCGCGATTCGGCGATGGCGCTCTCGGGCGGACAACAGCAGCGGCTGTGCATCGCGCGGGCACTGGCAACAAACCCTGAAGTCTTGCTGATGGACGAACCTGCCTCGGCACTCGACCCCGCCTCGACCTCGCGCATCGAAGACCTGATCTTTGAACTCAAGCAGAACTACACGATCGTCATTGTCACGCACAACATGCAGCAGGCGGCCCGCATCAGTGAAGTCACGGCCTTCTTCTGCATGGGGCGACTCGTCGAAGTCGGCCAGACCAAACAGCTCTTCACGAACCCGATCCAAAAAGAAACGGAAGATTACATCACCGGCCGGTTCGGCTGACCGAGCGGTCATTTGACCTCATCTATACAGCACGCGGCCTAGAGTGAGACGTTTAACCGCAACGCCAACGGCGTGCGTGCGATCAATCTTTATGGTGCGCCCGCACCCACGCCGTTGGCGTCGGGGCTAAACGTGGAAATGCCTCACTTCGAACCGGGTGAGGTATCTATCAATTCGCCAGCGACCGTTCACCGTGCTCACTCACAACCAAGGCCATTGAAATGTCGATTCACCTCATCCGCGACCTCGATCATCTGCACAAGTCTGTCATGACGATGTGTGCCCGGGTCGAGGACATGATTCACGCGGCCGTCGATGCGCTGCACAAGCCGGACTACGAGCGCGCTCGCGAAGTGATTCTCCGCGACGACGAGATCGACCGGATGGATGTCGAGATTGAAGAGGAGTGCCTGAAACTGCTCGCGCTGCATCAACCGGTCGCGATCGACCTGCGGCGGATTACATCCGTTTTGAAAATTGGGGGCGAGTTGGAGCGAGTTGCCGATCTCGGGTGCAGCATCGCCGAGCGAGCCTGCGGGATCGTGAAGTGCCCCGAGATCGCCGTTCCCGACAACTTAAAAGACATGTCTCGACAGGCACTCGACATGCTCCATCGCAGCATCGACGCTTACGTTCACCTCGACGTGCGAACCGCCCGCGAAGTCTGTTTACAGGACGATGCGATCGACAAGCTGAATCGTGACATCATCGACGATCTCACGGCCCTGATGCAGCGTCGTCCCGATTTGATCGAACCGGCCATTCACATGTTCTCGGCCTCACGCCAGATCGAGCGGATCGCCGATCACGCCACAAACATCGCCGAAGATGTGATCTATCTGGTACAGGGCGAGATCGTCCGACATCGCAATCGCGGTGACTTTCCGGTCGAGTCGAGCAGGGCGACTTCTGCTGCCAACAAACGCTAACCAGCGACTTCCCTCAACGAGAGTACTCAATGACGAAGCCGAAACTGTTGATCATCGAAGACGAACGCTCGTTGCAAGAAGTGCTGACCTACAGCCTCGAAAAAGAAGGCTTCCAAGTCAGTGTCGCTTCGGACGGGCAAGAGGGTTTGCGTCGTGTCGCCGCTGAACAGCCGGACGTGGTGGTGCTGGATTTGATGCTACCACTGATCGACGGGCTGGAAGTCTGTCGCCAGATTCGTAGCTCACCGCGCACTCAAGCGACACGCATCCTGATGCTGACCGCCCGCAGCGAAGAGGTTGATGAGATCGTCGGCTTCAATATGGGAGCGGACGATTACGTCACGAAACCCTTCAAGATTAAACCGCTCGTGCATCGCATCAAGGCCTTGCTGCGACGATCGCCCGCCAACGAACAATCGCGAGAAACACTCGACATTCACGGTATTTCAATCGACCGTGTGAAACATGTCGCAAAAGCCGACGGCCAGGAACTCGTCCTGACACCGACCGAATTCCGCTTGCTCTGGACGCTGGCCCATGCGCCCGGTCGCCCATTTGGTCGCAACGAACTGATGGACCGCTGTCGTGGCGAAGACGCTAATGCCCTCGAACGCACGATTGACGTTCACGTCCGTTCGCTCCGCATCAAGCTCGGCAAGCTCGATGAATTGATCGAGACCGTGCGCGGGATTGGCTACCGCTTCCGCAACGAAGCGGCCGAGGGTTGATCGCAAATCGAATTCGGACTTCGCCTCAACTCGCGTCGCGGTACTCGCGCTGCTCGAATGAGATGAGTCCCGTCAACAACAGCGCCGCGATCGCGGCCGACAGCGTGATCGAAGCGGTCGTGCCTGAGACCGGCAGAAACATTTCTTTGGCAATCCGACCGAGCGGACCCAAGTTCAGATTTCCACCTGCCTCGTAAACCATGCAGCGCACATAGAACGCCACCGACACGCGTTTCACGATCCCCGGCAAATTTCCGAACAGCACCTCCAAGAAGAACCAATAGACCAACGAGATGATCGTGCCGTGCCGAAACAGTGCTCCGACGAGCAGGAACAAACTCGCATAGGCCAGTCCCCCGAGCAGGCACGCGGGGAGAAAGACCGCGAACAAGCCTCGCCCCGATTCCCCAGCCAATCGACACATCACGAACAGCGTCACGGTCGTCCAGGCCGCCACGAGACTCAGCCCCGCCAGTCCCTTCATGAGATAGACCAGCGGTCTCGGGATCGACGCGATCAGCAGATAGACCAGCGTCCGATCTTCTCGCTCACCGCCGATTCCCGACGCGCCGTAACAGATCGCGAAGATCGGCATCAGGAACGCGACGAACGTCGGCACGAGGACTTGCTCCGCCAGCTTCTTACTCGACGGCCCCGCCTGTCGCGACCACGCGAGTACGATCAAAACGCACAATGTGGCGAGTGCCAGACTCGCCAATGTTTGCCGCGAAAAGAACTGCCGGCGCAGCGTCAACGCAAACAAATGCCGACAGGCCGAGTTGATCGAACGAGCTGAATTCTCAAGAGGCTCCGTGGTAGGACGGTCAGTCGCGTAGCTCATCGGAATTCAATGCCCCCAACTTTTGAAGTGGATAGATGTCGGGGCGGAGCCTACGGCAGATGATGGACGATGCCACTCCGACAACGAGGAAGTATGCGATTCCACCGGGGATTGCGAACAGTGGTCCCATGACGATGTTTGCACCGTCACGGTCGGCAACCTCCTGCTTCTCATCCGATGTTTGCGCGGCTACCGAACGCAGATGCCACTTGAGAATGATCGACCTGCTGTAGAGATCAAGCATGAAGAAGAGTGCGATCACGATGACCGCGACCTTGATCATCCTTCGTTTCAATGTATTCCCTCTCAGCAATCCAATCACGAACAGCATCGGCGTCGCGATCCAGAGCGGAACATGGGACCACCAGTAGTAATCGTTGTACCGCGCGCTTTCCCATACTTCGCTGAATGACACGGCGTTCTCCACTTAACGAGCCTCGCGCCTGATCAAGCTCAAGACGAACGGATCGTGCAGACCAGTGGCGACGTAACTCGACAGCGAGAAGTCATGGTCAGCCGTGTGTTCGTGCGGGACTGAGACCACGAACGCACCGGCCGCCGCACCCGCGCGAGTCCCCGTTTGAGTGTCTTCCAGGACGAGCATCTCGCTTGGATGAACGCCGAGATGTTCGGCGGCCTTGAAGTAAATCTCGGGGTTTGGCTTTCCGTGCGTCACACTCTCGGCGGTCAGTTGCAGCGGGAAGCGATGCGACAGGTTGAAGCGTCCGAAGATGTCATCGAGGTAATCGCGTGGCGACGATGTGGCGACACCTTTCGGCAATCCGGTCGATTCGATCAGGTCGAGCAACTCAAACAGCCCCGGCATCGGCTGGAGCTTTGTGTCGAGCAACTCGCGGAAGATGACACGCGACTCGGCGAGCAGGTCGGCCGGGCCTTCGATCAGCCCGAGATGGTCGATCAATCCTTGAAACGATTCGAGCGGACGACGCCCCAGCATTGCATCCATCGCTCCGCGCGACATCGCCAATCCGCGCCGCTGGAGCAGCACGTCGGCGGACTCGTAGAAGACATGCTCAGTGTTAAACATTAGACCGTCGAGGTCAAAACAAACGGCGCGGATCGTGGGCACAATCATGGCTGTACTTCGGAGGTTCGGAGAAAAGTCGTTTATCAGAGACGATGCCTATTGGAATGCTGTCACGCGACCGGCGGCTTCAAACCGCGATAGCTCAGGTCGAGGATTTCCATCGGGTGAGCGACCCAGATTGGTTGGCCTGCCTGTCGCAAGGCGGCTTGAATTTGAAGCGAGCAGCCCGCATTGCCCATGATGACGGCGGTGGCTCCTGTCGAAACGATGTGCTTCAACTTGCGGTCGGCCAAGCGGTCGGCCATCTCGCCTTCGGTCAGGTTGTAGCTGCCCGCAGCACCACAGCAGATTTCCGATTCGGGGAGCGGCACGAGTTTCAAGCCAGGAACGAGCGCCAACAGGTCGCGCGGCTGCTCGCGGATTCTTTGAGCGTGACAGAGATGGCAGGCGTCGTGGTACGTCGCGGTCAGAGGGATCTCACCACGCGGTGCGATCGGGCCGAGAGCCGCCAGAAACTCGGAGATGTCTTTCACCTTGTGAGCGAAGCGTTCGAGCGACTGGCGCAGCACCGTGTCGCCTCGCGCCAACTCCTCACCCATGTGGCCGTAGTCCTTCAGCATCGAGCCGCACCCCGCGACGTTGATAATGACCGCGTCGATGTCGTCGTTCAGCAACGAGTCGGCGTTCGTGCGAGCCAACTGCAACGCCGGTTCTCCCGCGCCGCTGTGGTAGTGGATGGCTCCGCAGCAGACCTGACTGCGCGGAACCACGACCTCGCACCCGTTCTGTTGCAGCACGCGGGCCGTCGCCCAGTTGACGTGATGAAACATCGCATCGGCCACACAGCCGGTGAAGAGCGCCACGCGCGCACGCTTCGGCCCGATGGCTGGAAGGAACTCTGGCAATGCCGGTTCGCGAACGACCAGTGGCGGCAGCAACCTTTGCATCCGACGCAACTTCTCGGGGAGTAGCTTCGTCAGACCAATTCGCTCGGCCAGCCAGTCGATCCCCGTCATCTGCATCAGCTTCGCGGGAACCAACGCCCAGCGCAGCCGCCGCGGATACGGGAACATTCCGTACAGGATGTACTTCTCGAACCAACCATTCTTACGCGGTTTGGCCGCTGTGCCCGAACCCGTCGCTCCACCGGCAGCCGCGTGTTGCTGCATCTCGACGCGGAATGGCTCGATGAGGCGACCGTATTGGACTCCCGACGGACAGGCCGTTTCACACGCGCGACAGTCGAGGCACAGATCGAGATGCCGCGTCACCGTGTCGGTCAGTTCGAGTCGCCCGTCGGTCACCGCCCTCATTAAATAGATACGACCGCGTGGACTGTTGTTCTCATTGCCCGTTTCCAAGTACGTCGGACAGGCCGCCGTGCAGAGACCGCAGTGAACACAGTCGAGAAACTTTTCGTAGTCGATCCCGCTGCCAACTCGCGGCGGGTTGGCTAGTTCAGGAGCGGGAAGAGTCTTCGTAGATACGGTGACAGTCATATCGGAACCTGTTTTCTGTGATGCAATCGACTACGGATCGAGTCGTGTTGTTTCCATGTAAGCATCCCTCAACGAGGGCAACGTCGTCAGTTGCGCTGGTTCGAGTTGGAACTGTTTGAATTCCTCAAAGAACTTCAGAGCGGCTGCTCGCTCTTTGTCGGCGGAGACGCTGTGGCTGTACTTCGTGTCCTCATCAACCGCATCCCCAGAGAAGTGTTTGATCCACGTTTCGATGTGCCATTTAGGGAGCCACAACACGATCCGTTCGTTCGGCGTTCGAGCGTCGATGGCGTTGAGTTTCAGTGACTCGGCAAGCTGCGCCCGGCGTACAGTACTGGTGAGTTCATCGACATCCGTCACGACCAGGGTCGCAATGTTCGGCTGATAGCTCTTGCTGCGCTGCTTGCGAACCAATTCGGGATATTGCTGAGTCACCCATTGCTTTCCGGAACCGCGACCGACGGGGATCGGCTCGAAGGTCACGTCGTGGGAAGGGATGCCGAACTGACGGCACACACTTCTTGTAAATTGGGCCGTACGATAATCCTCGACAAGAACTGTCAGACGCGGGCGATTGGGGAATGTCATTCAGATACCAACCCCTTTGCCACGATCTCTGACGGTTTGAACAGACCTTCTTGGTCACACTCAAACGGTCGCACCCGAACGGGACCGTTCCCGACGCGGTAGAACCAACTTCCAATCCCGGATGCGAGGTAGTTCATCACTTCCGGGTTGTGCGAGATCATCAACCATTGACAACCCGTGTCGTCCGATTGGTTCTGCAATCCAATGAGCCACGGCTGAATCTCCTTCAGGCTTACAAAGTTGTCCGGCTCATCAATGCAGATCGTCGTGTCGGCGGCGATGGTTCCATGCAAAATGGAATAGAGAGCCACCAGCATCCGTTGACCGTAGGACAATTGTTCAAACGACAATGTAAAGCGTCGTTTTTTACCCTGTTCATCGGTAACGAAATCGAGTTTGAAAGCTCGTGCTTTTCCACCCACATTCTCGAAACGGAAATCATCAAACCCGGGCAGAACCTCGCGGAGCGAGTCTCTGATTCGTGGCAGCAGGTCAACCGACTCTTGTGATCGGTAACGCAGCCATGAAATCATCGTCGTCATTTTTCGGTCAACCCAAGATTCCTCACGCATACTGAGTGGCTCGATCCAAGGCGGATCGGGCGAGAACACCATGATTCGGTCCAATCGTTCTCGAAACGAAATCAGTTTCGTACTCTCTGGTCCGCCTGGCATTTGAGAGATGGCTGACCGGGATGCGTTGAAAGGGAACCTTGGTCCGCCCACGCCGCCGTCTTGAAACAGTTGGACTTCCTTACCGTCGAACACGAAGAGAACTTGATCATTGAATCGCACTCGCTCCGACTGGATGCGACACTCCTCGCTTTTTCGATCCTGAACAATCTGCAAACGATAGTCATAGGTTCCTCCGTCACCTCGAATTTCCAACTCAAACGTCTGCTCTGAACGCTGATCCCACGCGGTCAAGTCCTGTGCATGAATGGCATCGCTGATATCCATTCCACCAATGTGACGACGGAGCAACTCAACGACATCGAAGACGCTCGACTTCCCGTTGCCATTCTCGCCGAGCAGCAACGACTCCATCCCTGGTCGCCATTCAAAGTTGACGAAGCAGCGATAGTTGTCGATGTAGAGGCGGCTAATCACGGGCTTCTCCTGTTCTGTCAAACTGCAATTGCACTCGGTCTCGCAGATGACTGGGACCGAGGTTGGCTGGTTCAATCCTACCGCACCGTCGCTCCCTCCACGAACAGGCCCGGATTGAGCAGTCCGTGAGGGTCGAGTTTCCGTTTGAGTTCTTTCATGAGCGGCCACGCTGGTTCGGCCGCGCCGCACATCGGCAACAGCGGTTGCCATTCGGGATCGCAGTGCAGGACGTGCAGGTTGCCGCCGCCGGCGCGGGTTGATTGGCGGAGTTGGTTCAGGATGACCGTCGTCTCGTTCACGGTGGCCGCACTTTCAGGGAGCTGACCGATGACGATGCCGTTGGCGGCGTGAGCTTGGATCGCAACATTGAGCTTCGTTGCCTGCTCGATGAACGCCACGCATTGCGACGGTCGGACATTGGCTTGAAACGTGAGCGGGTCGTCAGCGCAGGTTTGGAATTCAGTGAGGGCCTGCCACAACGCAGCCGCTTCGGGTTCGGAGACAACGTCGCTCGACTTCACGCCGAATGGAGCCAGTTCGCGACGGAGCGATTCAATCTGCCAGTCGACTTCGTGCCGCGAGCCTTCCACACCGAGGCACAACACTGGCAGCTCGGTCGGCAACGCGCACCGCGACGACGCGGCGATCAGCGTCGCGCTGGCCGGATTCAACAGTTCGATGGCCACCGGCCGTGCGTCGGAAGTCATCAATCGTTCCAGCACGCGGTCGATGGTCGCGAACGAATCGAAGCCACACCACAGCAGGGCCGATGTCTCGGTGAGCGGCCTCAGTTTCAACGTGACTTGTGTCACGATGGCCAGCGTCCCGCGCGAACCGACCAGCAACTTGCAGATGTCGTAACCGGCCACGTTCTTGACGACTCGTCCCCCCGCCTTGAACGCGCGCCCGTGAGCATCCACCGCCGAAATGCCGATCACATAGTCGCGAAACGTACCGTGCCCAAACCGGCGCGGGCCGCTCGTGTTCGTCGCCAACGCGCCGCCGAGTGTCGCTCGCTCCGCCTGCGCAATGTCGATCGGAAGCCGCTGACGCTCGGAGGCCAGCGTCGCCTGAAGCTCGTCGATTCTCATCCCCGCTTCAACCGTGATCGTCATGTCCCGCGCGGGATAATCGACAACACGGGCCAGCCCCGACAAGGCAACCACAACATCAGGCACCTGCGCCGAAAATCCGTAATGCAACGCCGTTCGGCCGCCAACGGGAGAGAGCGTCCGCTTGTCGCCGACGGCATTCTCAGCCACAAAGCGGGCGAGTTCGATTTGAGTCGTTGGTGTGAAGTCGGTGGTCATTCGAGTGCTGATTCTTCAGAGAAGAGATTCGACCACAGATTTCACAGATGTCACGGATGAAGAAAAGGGACGAATAGGTTAGGGAGAATCTCTAGGGTGCCCCAATCTTTGTCTTCGAGTCTTGCTGCTTTATCCGTAAAATCTGTGCGATCCGTGGTTGTCTTGCGGCCTTACATTGCCGCCCTTCGACCCGGTTTGATGCGGGGCATCGCTTCGTTTCCGCAGCCCGCCGACGTGGGGAGCATCTTGCCGGGGCTGCAGCGTCCGGTGGGGTTGAAGCAGTCGCGGATCGAGCCCATCACGGCGAGGTCTTCCGGAGCAAACAGCTTGTCCATGAAGCTGATCTTCTCGACGCCGATGCCGTGTTCGCCGGTCACGCTGCCACCGAGTTCGATGCACTTGGTGAGGATCTCATCGCTCGCTTCGAGGACTCGTTTGACCTGTTCGGCATCGCGCTCGTCGAACAGCAGGATCGGGTGGATATTGCCGTCTCCCGCGTGGAAGACGTTCACGATTCGCAGGCCGTGCCGCTGGCCGCAGGCGATGATGAACTCCAGAATCTCAGGCAGCTTGGTGCGCGGGACAACGCCATCCTGCGTGCAGTAGCTCGGGCTAAGACGGCCGATCGCGCCGAAGGCTTGCTTGCGGCACTTCCAGAGGAGTTGCCGCTCCTTCGGCGTGTTGGCCTGCCTCACTTCACGCGCACCGCTTTGCGTGCAGAGGGCGATGATTCGCCCGGCCTCTTCATCGACGGCCACTTCGAGACCATCGACTTCGATCAACAGGACGGCTCCGGCGTCGAGCGGGAAGCCGAAATGAAACGCCTGCTCGAGGGCGCTGACGATTCCCTGATCCATCATCTCCAGCGCAGCGGGAACGATTCCGGCACCGATGATTTCGCTGATCGCCTTGGTTGCGTCGGACACGGTCTCGAAGACACCGAGCATCGTGCGATAGGCCGCCGGGTCGCGTGTCAGCCGCACGATGACCTTCGTGCAGATGCCGAGCGTTCCTTCATTGCCGACGAACAGGCCGGTCAGATCGTAGCCGGGTGTCTCTTCGACGGGACCGCCCAACCAGGCAACGCTGCCATCGGGCATGACGATCTCGGCCCCGAGAACGTGATTCACAGTGACGCCGTATTTCAGCGTGTGCGGCCCGCCCGAGTTGGTCGCGAAGTTGCCGCCGATCGTGCAGGCCCCCTGACTCGACGGATCGGGAGCGTAGTGGTAACCGCTCCCCTTCAGGTGGTTCGTCAGATGGACGTTGACGAGGCCCGGCTCGACGATGGCGTACCGGTCACGATAGTTGACCTCAATGATCCGCTTCATCCGCGTGAGAGCGATCATCACGCCACCGCCGATGGGCAGACACCCTCCCGCGAGGCTCGTTCCCGCTCCGCGCGGAATGAACGGAACATCAAACTCATGACACAGCTTGACGATCGCCACGACCTGCTCTGTCGTCGTCGGAAAGACCACGACATCGGGACACTTCTTTTCGACGGTGTACCCGTCGCACTCGTAGACCAGCAGTTGTTCGGCCTGATGGAGCAGCCCATCGTCACCGACGACGACGCGTAGGCGGTCGAGCAACGGCTGTGATCGTTTGCTTGTCTGAGTCAACTCTTTGGGAACAACTGTCATAAGCCCGTACACGCCCTGTTTTTTTGGGGGGGTGGGTTTGGAGTGGCGTCGCATTCTAGGTAAGAGGTTCTCGTACCGCCATTCGAGCGGTTGCACAACGCGGCCCGCTCCTCCAGTCAACTAAGTGGAACTCTGCTAGCCCAATGGCACTTGTTTTA
>JAYTXB010000503.1:0-7284 GCA_043743205.1 Schlesneria sp. | reverse complement strand
GTCCCTCTGGATCGGCCTCCGAAGAATGCTCGACTTCTCCCAAGCCTGGCTCACCTTCGGACCTGAAACCTCCGCATGAGTTGTGTGTAAAAGACAGGGGCGGTGCCCACCCTACATTAAATGTGCAAAGCCGGCTTGAGGTCACAAAACCAGACGGGCGAGAGTGCCCATCCTACGGGTTCTGCTTCTCGCCACGACCGTCTCAATGCGTGAGCAGTCGCAACGCCAAGGCGAGTGAGTTCAGTCGTGTCGGTGTGGTGTCCGCGCGCGACATGAACACCACGGGGCACGTCGTTCCGCACAGCACGCCGCCGAATCGGCTGTCGGCGGTGTACATGATCGCCTTGACCGTCAGGTTGGCCGACAGCAGATCAGGGAAGAGCATGGCGTCAGCCGCGCCGACCACGCTGCCTGCCATCCGCTTCTTTTCTCCGGCATCAGTGGCATACGCCAAGTCGAACGAGAGCGGTCCCTGCACCACCGCACCGGGAAACTTACCTACGCTATGGCGTCGCGTCAGCTCCACAGCTTCGAGCGTGTCGGGCATCGCGTCCGTCGGCTTCTCGGTGGCAGACATCACAGCAATGCGCGGCAGACAGGTTGAGACTGACTCATTCGGAGTCGATTCGCTCGGCGGAGACTCCCACAGAGCCGTCGCGACTTCGACGAGACTTTTCAAAATGTCGGCCTTCTGATCGAGCGACGGCTGAATCGAGATCCCCGTGTCGGAAAGTAAAAAACGGCGGCGATCGCGGAGGACTTCCATCAAGACCACCTGACAAATGGACCGATCTGTCCGCAGCCCGATCTCGCGAGCCAGCACCGCTTTCATCAGCAACGGTGTGGCGATCTGTCCTTTCATCAGGAGCCGCGCGCGACCCGCTTTGACCTCGGCCACGGCCGCAATCGCAGCATCGTCCGCATCGACCAATCGAAAGCCGGTGAGGTCGATGCTAAGGTCCTTGGCCAACTGCCGCATCTCGATTTCGCGACCGGTCAACACGGGTTCGATCCACCCGCGACGCTGTGCCAAGGCCAACGCTTCCAGCACCGTCGGATCAGCCCCGCCTGCCGCAACGACCGGGATCGGGCGAGGAAGTTCATCGGCAAAACGAGTCAGTTCATCAAAGCCAATCAGAGACATGCCACCACCTCAATGCACGTAATTTCAAACACCAGTCACTCCCCGGTCCATTGCGGCGTCCGCTTCTGAAGGAACGCCGAAATGCCTTCTTGAGCATCGTGCCGCAGGGCGTTGTCGGTCATGACTCCCGTGGCCCGTTCGTAGGCGGTCGGTTCGTCGAGAGCCAACTGATCGTAGAACGCCCGCTTGCCGAGACTCAGGGTGAGCGGACTGCTCGCCACGATCGCGTCGGTCAATTCGCGAATGGTTGCGTCGAGTTGATCGGCAGCCACCACACGATTGATGAGTCCCACGGCCAACGCTCGATCGGCTGAGATGGGTGTGCCGGTCAGCAGCATTTCCAGCGCGACTTTCGGCGGGATGCTTCTCACGAGTGGCACCATTGGCGTCGTGCAGAAGAGTCCAATTTTTACACCCGGCGTGGCGAAACGCGCCTCGTGATTCGCGACCGCCAAGTCGCAAGCTGCAACCAGTTGGCAACCGGCCGCCGTTGCCAATCCGTGGACGCGCGCGATGACTGGTTGCGGCAACTGCCGAAGCTGCTGCATCACGCGCGAACAGCGCGCGAACAATGTTTGATAGTCCGCTTCCGCCCGGCCAGCCATCTCACCGAGATCGTGTCCCGAACAGAAGACCGGACCCGCTGCGGCCAGCACGACCACGCGGGCCGTTCGATCCGCCCCGATCCGTTCGAGTGCCGTCCCCAGTTCTGTCAGCATCGCCTCCGACAGCGCATTGCGTCGTTCGGGGCGATTCAGTGTGAGCCGGACTACGCCAGCATCGTGTTCGACCAACAGCATGGGAAATGTCTCTGAGGTGCAACAAGGTTGTCGGTCTGGTAGTTCGAGTCACTCCAGCGCGGGACGTTCTTAACAGGCGGCCTGCGACTCGGCCAGTTTGAGCCGCAGCGCGCATGGTCAGCAGTCATCTTGGCAAAACCGGCTTCGTCGTGTCGGGGGTGATGCGGCCGGACAAGCCTTCCTTCAGGAACGCGATCAGATCAACTTGCTCCTCGGCGGTGAGATTCAACGGCACCATGTCCACGTCGAGTTGCGGGTGCGGATTGCCACCTTTGTTGTAGTGTTCGACCACCTCTTCCAACGTGGCGAAGCTGCCGTCGTGCATGTACGGAGCGGAGAGCTTGATGTCGCGCAGCGTCGGCGTCTTGAACGCGGCGGTGTCCTCAATCTTTCCGCTGACAATCAATCGCCCCGCGTCCTTGGTCAGAATGCCGATATTGTGGAACTTGTCGTTGGTGAAGTTGGGCGGCGGATGACACTCCTTGCAGTTGGCCTTGAAGAAGTAGAGTGACATGCCACGCAAAGCCGTCTTCGACATGCCGTGATTGTTGTCGCCGATCTGATAGCGATCGAAGGGCGCTTCGCCCGATAGCAGCGTTCGTTCGTAGGCGGCGATCGCTTTGATCAGCGCATCACCGGTCGCATCGGTGTTGAAGACGCGCCGAAACTGCGCGCGATAACCGTCGCTGCCGTTCAGGATGGAGACCGCCTGCTTGAGCGGCATGTTCATTTCGCCGGGAGCCTGCAACGGCCAGAGGACTTGTTCTTCCAGCGTCTTTGCCCGGCCGTCCCAAAACTGCGTCCGCTGGTGCGCAACGTTAATGAGGGCCGGTGTGTGACGACCAACACGCTGCTCGTTGACTCCTTCCGAAAACGGCTCCGTGCCGCCGAAACCGCGCTGGGGATCGTGGCATGTCGCGCAGGAGACTCGCCCATCGGAAGAGAGCCGCGGATCGAAGAAGAGCTGCTTGCCCAGCGCAATCTTCTCGGGACTCGGCGCGTTGTCCTGCGGGAAGGTCAACTCAGGCAACCCCAACGGCTCGTCGGCTCGCACCACGTTCGAGAGACCTACGATCACTGCTGCCAGAGTCAGCGCGATCGGAAGTATGAAAGTAATGCTGCGCGGCCTAACCCAAGGCACCCGAATCATGACGCGACTCCTTTCGCGGGAATGAAGGTCGCGACTTTAGCCGCAGTGCCTCAGAGTCGGAAGACCGGGTTGGTAGAACTCGCACGGCCTGAATAGTGTCATTCAACCGGCGGCTGGCCACGTTCTGACAACACCGCGTCCAGAACGCGGTACCGACCTCCACACCTCCGCCAAACAAAAAGTCGCCTGCCTGCAAATCACGATCTCTGTCCCGCAGTCATACCACCAACTCATCGACTTCCTCACCGAAACCATCGCCAAACACGCCGCAGGCAAAACAACTCTGAAACTACTCCACGGGGCGTGAATGGGTACTATTCTCGCCGAGTGCATGCTTGCTGCAGTTGGTCGTTACCCAGTTCTGCCGTCACCCCGATTGAGCCTTCCCTCCTCAGGAACTTCACCATGCGAATCGTCATCAAACTCAGTCTCTTCATCGGCCTCATCATGGCGTGTGTCGAATCACTCACGGCAGGGGAGTGGTCGAACTGGCGTGGCCCAAATCAGAATGGTGTCGCGGTCGGTAAGAACTACCCAACCGAATGGAGTCTCGACAAAAACGTGGCTTGGAAGGTCGAGCTACCGGGCAAGGGTTCGTCTACTCCCGCCGTCTGGGGTGATCGCATCTTCGTGACGAGTGCCGCCGATGGAAAGAACGCGTTGCTGGCGTATGACCTGCAAGGGAAGGAAGCGTGGCGAGTGATCGTCGGTTCCGAACGGCCCGGCAAGAACAAGAAAGCATCGGGATCGAACCCGTCATGCGTGACCGATGGCCAGCGCGTCTATGCCTACTTCAAAAGTGGCGATCTGGTCTGTGCCGACTTCGCAGGGAAAGTTCTCTGGCAGAACAATCTTCAAAAAGAATATGGCGAAGACACGCTGTGGTGGGACTTGGGAACATCGCCCGTGCTGACGAAGTCCCATTGCGTGGTGGCAGTGATGCAGACCGGGCCGTCGTATCTGGTGGCACTCGATAAGGCGACGGGCAAGTTGGCGTGGAAGGTCGATCGCAACTTGGGTGCTCCCGAAGAGGCGGCTCAGAGTTATTCGACGCCCGTCGTGCTGAATGACAACGGCAAGGAGTCGCTGATCGTGCTGGGAGCAGACCACGTGACGGCTCATGACGGTGCGAATGGCAAAGAGCTGTGGCGCGTCGGCGGATTGAATCCGGATGGCGAACGCTACTTCCGCTCGATCGCTTCGGCCGTCGTCCTGAACGGGATCGTTGTCGCGCCCTATGCACGCGGCAAGACGATCACCGCGATCAAGCTCGGCGGCAGCGGTGATGTCACCGCCTCACACATCGTTTGGAAGAAGAGCGAACTCGGCACCGATGTTCCGACTCCCGCCGCCGCCGATGGCAAGGTCTACTTACTCAATGACAAAGGGACCGTCACCTGCATGGACGTGTCCACGGGAAAAGAACTCTGGGCGGGGCAGCCCGAGAAGAACCGCAACAACTTCAGCTCGTCCCCGATCCTGGCGGATGGAAAAATCTACATCACGCGCGAGGACGGCAAGACGTTCGTGCTGGCTCAAGGCCCCGAGTTCAAAGTTCTCGCCACGAATGAACTCGATGGTTCGCAAGCGGTCGCCACGCCGGTCTTCGTCGATGGACGCATTTACATCCGTACCGACACACATCTGTTCTGCTTCTCCACCAAGTCGTGAAATTGCAATGGGGATGTCGGTAGAGAGTCGGGGGGGCGGCAGTGCAGAGCTTACTTTTCGGACTTCCCCGAGTCCGCAGCTTCCTGCCTTCGCAGATAGCCGCCGAGCCACCAGCCCCAGAGGGCATAGTGCAGCACGGCGAACCAAGCCAGCCCGCCGACCACCAGAATAATGCCGAGGACTGCTGGCAGGATCATCGCGACCAAACCGAGCAGCAGTGAAGCCACGACGACGACCATCAGTAGCGCGGAGAGCGTTCTCGAATCGGCCTCACTCTTGGATTGGGGATCGTCGTTCATCCGAACACCTTTCGGAGAGCTTCGCGCCGATGGTGGAAGCCGTCGTCGAGGGCTTCCAAAATCTTGTTGGCCGTCACGACGAAGCCGAGCAATCCGCCGGGCGGTTCAAACTCGATGAGGTTGACGAGCGAACAGCCTCCCGCCGCGTTCGGTTCGACGATGTAATCGTGCTGCCACAACTTGAGCGGTCCTTCGACCATTTTTTCGCGGAACCGCAACGGCGCGACCAACTCGACGATCTCATACGAGAGCTGCTGCACCATCCCATAGGCTTGAACTCGACAGGTCAAGCGGCTACCGAGGACGATCACTTTGGGCGGATTGACGAACACGAACTGCGATTCAGGAGGAGCGATCGCTTCGAGATTGGCCGGTTGCAGAATGAACTCGAAGACCTGCTCGGGCGTCGCGTGGAGTGACGTGCGGCTTTCAAACTGAGGCATGAGTGAACCTGTTCTGCAAGAGCGGGAACGAACGAGGGACGTATTCTAGGAGCGAAGAGACTGAGTCGAAACTCACTTCGCTGTCATCGTTTCAGTCGCGCATCGGGTTGGTCGAAGTCCATGAACAATTGACTGGTCCGTCCGTACTGCCGCAAGGCACTGTCAGCCGTGTCCCAACTTCGTGTCGTTCGTTGACAGCCTGAGGGGTGGCTGACAATGATCGTCCGCGTTGTTTTGCACTTTGCGACGCCTCACACGATCGACAATCAAACGGGCTTGGTGAGAACGTCAGCCGTTCCAAAACAAGGTGAGTCTCCGCAACCAATCTGCTCAGGAAATGAATCATGGCCAAAGCCAATCCAACCAGTGATGCCCCGGTCCCCGTGGAAGACAAGACCACCTCGATCGCGGCGACGGCGACTCCTCAAGCTCAACAGGTTGTCGAACCCGCAGGCCTCGATCCGCTGTACGCGAACTTCGTACGCGTCGCCGGCTTGCCAGAAGAGATGGTGCTCGACTTCGGCCTCAACCCCCAGCCGTTCGGCTCGGCACCCGCTCCCGTCAAGGTCTCGCAAAGACTGATCGTGAACTACTACACCGCCAAGCGGCTGTGGCTGGCACTCGGAGCCTTCTTGCAACGGCACGAACAAGCGTTCGGTCCAATCGAGATCGATGTCACCAAGCGCGTGTTGCCTCAGCAACAGCGTCCCGCGCAATAGGTCTGTGGCTGCGAGCTTCTTCACCAAATCGCGTTCGAGACTTGTTGTTCGGCGCGGGTCTCCCGACCCCGCCGAAACGCCCGACCGCAGGTCTCCTCTTCGCCTTCCAGTCAGACTCATCTAGCGCATCACGACTCCCCCAACTGGGGAGCACCAACGCTCCATTTCTTTTTCCCAGAGAGCACCCCGTCATGCACGAGTCACGACTGCCGTGGTGGCTCGTCTTGTTGTTGGGTGTTTGGATCGCGGCGCTGTCGGTCTGGGGATCGTCGCGCGCATCGCGAGAGGTTCGTTGGGGAGCGGGCTTGTTGTCGCTGGTCTATCTCGCGCTGATCTTCTTGGCGTTGGGCCGCGACCTGCGCGCGTTGCCCAGTGCAGCAGTCTCACGAGGAACAGCCGTCACGGTCTCGCACTGCTGCATGGCGATCACAATGTTGGCGGGGGTCTGCTTGCTCGGGCATCTCTCGCGGCGTGGAAGGTTGATGTGGTTCATCCTGTTGACCGTCGCCAACGGAGCGAACTGTTTCGCGATTGGGGCCGTGAGTGTCGGCGGAACGCTCTGGGTGGCGGCGATTGCCGTCGGGATCGTTCTCATTCGCGAGCAGCGTCGTGACGGCTGGCCGCTCGGTAGCGAGTGGCTTCGAGAACTGATCCCAATCTCACCGCACGCGATCACTCGGGAAGTCACTCCCCCGATGATCGTGCTGGCATCGACTCGGAGTGAATTGGCGGGAGCGACTGGCTTTGTCCTCGCCCTGCTGCTTTTGGGTACGCTCGGGTATGCGATGCGATCTGAAACGTCGCGCGCGGTGACCAGCCACCGGCTCTCGGCGCTGCCGTCGGCCGATCGAATCCGCGAGGCACTGAAGACCGGCGACGAGGGGCCACTCGCGACATGTTCCTTCGAGTTGCTGCTTGACCGGCGCGCCGATGTGACGGTGTTACTGGCGGTGCTGGTTTTTCTTGCGCTGGCCATGCACCACAGGTCGCGTCATCAACACGTCGAGGCGGTTCCTCATGATGGGACCACGCGATGACATTCGCCGAATGGAATCACG
>JAYTXB010000502.1:0-2223 GCA_043743205.1 Schlesneria sp. | reverse complement strand
CCGCAGCGATGTCACCGCACTGCCGTATGGCATCAACACGCCATCGTTACTGGTCTACGTCTTCTTTGTGATGGCACCCGCGTTTGCGAAGGGCCGCAGTGACGGACTGACTCCGGAGGCCGCAGCCACGCTGGCGTGGGAACTCGGGCTGGTCGCCTGTATCGGCAGCGGATTGATTGAGTTTTGCGGGGCCTTCGTGGCGGAGGCCATTCGCCGCAGAACACCGCGAGCCGCATTGCTCTCGACGCTGGCGGGGATTGCCGTCGGGTTCATCTCGATGACGTTTGCACTCCAAATTTTTCAGAAGCCGCTGATTGCGATGCTGCCGCTCGCCATCGTCCTCATTACGTACTTTGCTCAAGCACCGTTCCCGTTTCATCTGCCGGGCGGAATGGTCTCGGTCGCGCTGGGAACGGGCGTGGCGTGGTTGCTCACGGGACTGACGATCGTTTGGCCCGAGGCTCCCGCGTGGTTGGCCGAGTCCGCGATGAAGCCCGCCGCTGTGACGGCAGCGCTCGATCAGTTGGGCTTCTATTTGCCGAGCTTCACGGGAACTCGTGTCCTTGCGCGTCTGGCCGATCCGTCGCAATGGCTCGGGCTGTTGTCCGTCATCGTGCCGATGGGGCTGTTCAATCTGATCGGCAGCTTGCAAAACATCGAGTCGGCTGAAGCAAGTGGCGACAAATTTGGAACGTGTTCGTCGCTGGCCACCAACGGGATTGGCACGATCTGCGCCGCACTATTTGGGAGCTGCTTCCCGACGACGATCTACATCGGTCATCCCGGTTGGAAGGCACTCGGTGCGCGAGCGGGCTATTCGACGTTGAACGGTGTCGTCGTGACGGTCCTCTGTTTGACCGGTGCCGTCAGCTTGGTGAATAGCCTGATTCCGATGGAGTCGGGGATCGCCATCGTGCTGTGGATCGGCATCATCATCACAGCTCAAGCCTTTTCGGCCGTCTCGCGCGAACATGCTCCGGCCGTGGCGGTCGGACTGTTCCCGGCGATCGCGGCGTGGGGTTGCACCGTCATGCAGGGAGCTTTCATCGTGGCGAATGGCACGACGATGCAATCGTTACTAACGAGTCTCAACTCAACCGGCCAACCGACCGGCGGCATCACCGATGTGGAAGTGAACGGCTTCTTGTTGCACGGGCTGATCTCGCTGGAGCGTGGCTACATTTTCACGTGCATGATCCTCGCCGCGATCTCGGCATTCCTGATCGACCGACGGTTTGCCACAGCGGGAGTCTGGTCTCTGATCGGAGCCGCCTGCGCCGCGATCGGTCTGACGCACGCCTATCAACTCAGCGACAACGGCGTCGATTTTCTGTTCGTCTTCGCGCAGCCCACGTCCGACACCGCGTTGGTCTATCGCGCTTGGAATGTCGCCATTGGTTACCTGTTGATGGCCGCCGCGTTCTTCGCCTTCGGAGCCTATTTCCGAGGGCGAGAGCTCCCGCGACTCGAACATTAAAGCCGGTCGTCAATCATGCGTATCGTGCTCGCAAGGCACCGAATTCACGCGGCCTGATTGAGGCCGTGGTGGTAGCTCGCGAGGATGATGTTCAGCAGGCGGTGCCCTTCAAGGGTTGTTTTACACCTCGCACGGCCATGAGTGAGCTGTTTTAAGCGAGCCGTGTGCCGTGAGGCCACGGGTTTCCTGCGGCGATCAAGTCAAGAACCCGCAGCCTGACGGCCTGCGGCTCGCCAGCGTCTCAGCTTTGGCCGCGTGAGGGATATTCATGAAACACGGCAGTCTGAGGACGCCATTGCCGACGCATCGTTCGGACAACTCAAGCAAGGCCTCCTGCGCTTCAGCAGCAAAACGCATTGGGACCGCATCACGATGAAGCCGAAGCTCACGCGGCTTGTCGTATTAGGCGGATCGCAAGAAATATCTGCGCGGCAACACCAGCCAAGACTTCCGAAGTCTCAAAGACTTCGGAAGTCTGTCGAGCGCGGTTTTCATTTGGGATCTGTATTACTGGCTGTCGCCCATTGGACAGCCACTCTGCGATCAAGCGGTCGTACTTCTCCCGCGATTCGGGCGAGTCGTGGGGGCCGAGATAATGGTCTCGTCCGGAGATGCGGACGATGGCCTGACCTGAACTGCGATGATGCGAATACGCGGGGACGTTACCGGGCTTTCGGGGCATGTGCGACACCTCTGCGCTGGATTCCTCAGTACAATACTGAGGAATCGCAGGCGTTTTGGCCGCA
>JAYTXB010000501.1:0-2408 GCA_043743205.1 Schlesneria sp. | reverse complement strand
CTGTTTTCGTTTTGGGAGTTGGGCATTCGTGTGAGACACGAAGACGAGGTTCCGACTTGTACCTCACGCGACCGAAACTGACGCAACTTCGCGCTACTGTAGTCCCGTCGCTCCGCCGACGGGATGTCTTGTCGGCGGAGCGACACGACTACAGTAGTTGTCCTAATTGTCCGTTCGGCCCGTGGCGTCAATTTCCCCCGCGCGAGGTAGATACCTCGCGCGGCGGAAACTGAGGTGTCGAGCGATCAGCCGGAACGCGCTAGCGTCCGGTTTGGAATTCAATCGTTTCTCGAACTCTCGAACCGGACGCTAGCGCGTTCCGGCTAATGGGGTGAGCCTCATTCTCCGCCGCGTGAGGTATAGCAGCCCGTTGAAAAAGGCGTCTTGGGAGGGCGAGAAGAACGGCTCGGCAGGAGCCTCGCCCTCCCTTTTTCAACGGGCTGCAAGCCCGAACGGTGGAGGCGACGAGGCTGGTCTCGAAGTCTTCGGCCAGCCAGATTTTCCTGTCGCAGATCGATCCGCAGTTCCGTCGGTGGGCAGCGTCTGAAACGGCGATCTCGGCCGCTCACGTGAGCGACTTTTTGACCGCCTTGCACCGCGTTGGAACGATCTTGTTGGGTCAGTCGGCTTCTGCAAGAATCCCGCCCCTTCGGCGAGGGCTTGTGCCGGGAAAAGCTGGCAGAAGTGATCTGGCCTGCCAACCCACCGCGTGAGCGAGAAAGAGCGATCTTCGAGTGAGTCCCTCGCTCTCGCGGCGGGTTGGTGAATCTGTTTCTGCCGCTCGCCGATTTCGCTTTGCTCCCCGTCGATGTCGCTCTCCGCTGTTTGAACAAGGATGTTCCCGCCATGCGTCGCCTCTCCGCTTTGTTGTTTGGGATTCTGCTCGGCGGCGTGTTCGTTTACGGCGGTTTCAATTACCACTTGGTCCGTGCGAATGACGGGTACTTGGTCGTGTCGCGCACGAGCGTCGCGCTGGATGACGCTTACGTAGACATCCGCAACTGGGGCTTCACCGACTGGCGCAAGCATCCGACTCTGACTCGTGACATGCTCAAGGCGGGGCACGGCGAGCGTATGAAAGCAGCCGTGCAAGAAGGGTTGGTGGACGAGGCTCTCCAGGGTCTCGGGCTGACTCGCAACGCGCGCGATAATGAGTCGCGACGTTGATGCGCGACAGCGCAGCGGTGACGCCGGTCGCTCCCAAGTCTGGCCGCGCGCCGCGACGCGCCACGCAATCCACCTTGCCCGTTCCCGTGCAGTGTTTCAGCCTTTCGGACGCAAGCTCGACGATGACCGGACCTCACTGCGAAGAGACCGACGCGAAGCACCGTGAGCCGGCACCAGCAGGTCGCGCGGCGGTTGTGCGTCGATCGGTTCGTGCTGCGGGACGACGGCCGTTATCAAGGACTCGATGGTGCCTGACGGTTGCCGTACTCAGCCTGCTGGGCTGCCAGGCGATTCAGCGTCCGGCACCGATCGCGTTGCCCGCGCGCCGCACTCTGGAGAACGAACACCTGCTCGTCCGCAGCGACATGAAGCTCCCCAAAAATCACAAGCTGCTGCGTGAACTCGATGGCTTGCGCGATGAGATCTCTGAGACACTCCAACTCCCCGTGCAGAAGCAGCCGGTCACGGTCTATCTCTTCTCGGATGAGGTTCGTTACGCGCAGTACCTGCACGTCCGTTACCCCAAACTGCCGCCGCGCCGCGCTTATTTCGTTGGCACCGCGAAGGAACTCGCCGTCTATACGTTCTGGGGCGAGAAGATTCAAGAAGATTTGCGGCACGAGTACACGCACGGCGTGCTCCATGCCTCTCTTCAGGATGTCCCGCTGTGGCTCGATGAAGGGCTGGCGGAATACTTTGAAGTCGCCAATCGCCCGGCCGGTTTGAATCGCGACTATGCGACGCGCATCGCGAGCGACTTCGCACGCGGTTGGCATCCCAATCTGGAACGACTCGAATCGTTAGAGGCCGTGGGTGATATGCAGAAGGCGGACTACCTCGAAGCGTGGGCGTGGGTTCACTTTCTGCTGCATCACAGTGACGACTCGCGCGACGTGCTTTTGAGCTACCTGCGTGAACTCCAGACGAACGGCAAGCCCGGCTACCTCTCGACCCGTCTCCGCACGGCGATCCCTCACGCCGACGAACGTTTCGCCGCCCACGCCGCGTCGCTCTCCAGCGGTCTCGTCACCGTCAGCGGTGAGCAGAGCAAACACTGAGCAGGATGATTCCGAGCGAGTCGGTGGCAATCACCCCAACTCTTTGAGCGCGGGTCCGGTCGTAAAATTGTGGTCTCTCTATCGCTCCGAGGCTGTGATTTTTTCGAGGGGCTGACTCTGGGCAAAGAAATTTGGGGGCGCTAGAACTGGTGCATGGATACTACAGAACCGACGAAGAGGGAT
>JAYTXB010000500.1:0-13853 GCA_043743205.1 Schlesneria sp. | reverse complement strand
ACATCATCGACCACAATCCGCACGAGTTCACCGGCGCGACTGTAGACATCGGGGTCCGTCGCGAGTGCCGCAATGGCCTCATTGGTAACGAGCCATTCGAGCGGTGAAACCCGAATTGGAATTCGTTCGTCTGTCGGTTCGGGCTGTGGTTGCCACTCGACCGCCGACTGAATGCAGTCCCTCACCAGTTGCTCGCCTCCTTGTCGGGTGAGAACCTCGCGAACACCATCGCCACCACTCTGTTTGAACTCGGTTGGCAGTGTGGCCACACGAACTGATGCCGCAATGCCGAACAGGCGCGATGCCGTGACGGTCGCACCATGATGACCGGCCTTATCACGATCAGGCACGACGATGACGTTGCAGCCCGCGAAGACCTTGGCGAACTGAATCGACATCTCGCACGTCGGCAAACCGATGGTGATGAAGCCGAGCGAATGCAACGCCGCTGCATCCTTCACGCCCTCGGTCAAAAGAACCGTGTCGCCGGGCTTTGGTGGATCGGCAATCGTGACGAACAGACCAACCGGCTTCCCCTTTTCAGACATTCCCTTTTCAAAGTCTGGACTGATGAGAGCTAGGTCAAAGTTTGAACATGGTTGCAGTTTCGCATCGAACATCGGGGTGCGAGCCACTTCGAGGCGTCCCCGCTGGTCGCTGTGTGCCCCGAATGCCTTGAACGACTCGACCGGCATCCGCTTTGCGCGAGCCACGTCAGCCACGATGTCGCCCGCTGGCCGATGCCCGCCATTGATGCCGAGATGCCCGGCCACGGCCTTGAGCGTGTCTCCAAACGTCCAACCGTTACGCCACTGAATCGCCGCAAGCCCGTCTCCGTTCCGTTCTTGGAAACACTGGTTGCAGAGCACGGCCCCCGCGTCTTCATCGACCATGCGAAATCGGTTCGTCCCGCCGCAGTTCGGGCAGGGATGATGCCGCCCGTCCAGGTCGTCGCCGTTGAAGCCGAACGCGGTAAGAATGTCCCGCCATCGGCCGCGAGCCGCTGACTTCACGTCTTCGAGGTCAACATGCCCGTTGAGAGTTCCCGTTGTCATTGCGACGGGCCTCCATCCAAGAGCCGTGCGAGCCGTCGAGCTACTTCATCCCGTGCGTTTCGGTCATCGACGTTGCCCTCCGTCGCCATCCGAATCGCGTCGTCGAGGCGTCCGAGTTCTGTGATGATCGCTTGAGCCATCGCGAAGCCGCGCGAACGGATCGCCGAGATTTCAAGTTTGTTCGTTTTTTGTATCATCCGTGGGCCTTTCTGTTTTTTTCCCGCCGCATCAACCGCCAAGCGATGTGAGCGGGCTTTCTTGTTTCAGGGGCGAGCTTCAACGCGATTGCGTTGCAGGTACTCCAAGAGGTCTGTCCTCGCGTATCGGATGCGTCGGCCAGTGATGCGGCTTGCAGAAATGCAACCCCTCAACCGCGCGTCCCGCAAAACGTGCGGTTCGATGTCGAGAAGCCGCGCGGCCTCTTGCTCACTGAATGCGAGCCGCTCGCCGAGTTCAGCTTCATCGGCCCGAATGCGTGCCATCGTCTCGGCTACGGTCGCTGCGATGATGGGCGCGAGTTCGGCGGGGTCGAATACGAATTGCATGGCAAGGCGGTCCCTTCGGCGGAGTGCTGTTCAGACTTCGCCGCTGCCGTCGAATGACGACATGAACTCGGCGAGCGAGCTTGCCGGAATAACTCGACGGCCGCCGACTTTCTTGCTCTTGAGCAAGCCCCGATTCATCGCGTCGTACAACGTCGTCCGGCTGAGAGATGTTCGTCGGGTGCAATCAGGATGAACGCGCAACCAGACCTCGTCATCGGTCGCGGTTGGCGTGGCTTGTGTCAGTGTCGCGGGCATAGTTTCGACTCCATCGTGTGAGTTTGTTTGACGGTTTGCGTGATCGCTTGCCGCCGTTCGATGGAGTCACCATAAACGAAGAAACCGGCCCGAAAAGGCCGGTTTCATTGATTCAGAGTCGGCAGAAACAAAAGGTCGTTTTGCCAGAGGCAACAGAGCCAAACCGCGTCTTAGCCAGAGACTACAGACCGGACGCATTGACGATGAGAGCGTTCCAATCGTCGCCATCGACATCGGGGAATTGCTGCCGAAGTGTGGGCAGTGTCTTCATCAGATCGTAACTCGCCTTCCGTCTGCCGGATTGTGCGATAATCGGTCGGCCCCATTGCTTGATGTGCGGGGTCATGGAACTGGATTCCAGCCCGACCACTTTTGCCACGTCTCCAACGGTCACGGTGATTCGTTGCGTCTCTCGCGTTCCCGTGCCGAGTTCCTTCACCAGACGGACGAGCCATTCCATCATTTGCGGAGTCGGCTCACGGCCATTCGAGTACGCGGAAGATGCCGCGTCGGCCCATTCTCGGATCGTATCACACGTGTAAGTGAAGCTGGCCTTGCGCACGGGCTTGGCCCACTTCCCCTCTGACTTCGCGTCCTCCAGCTTCACCGCATCAACCGTCTTTCGCTTCATCATCGCGTTGCCCCGTTCCGTGAGGCGTTCCAAAAACATCGCGCGAAAGCCGGTGGAACTTCCAGCCTTGTCGGGTGCCCCCTATCGCGCGAGTCTATGCCCAATCTGTACCCAATGCCTCGAAAACCATCGAACATCGGCGAACAGATGATACCGCTTTTCCCGTAATTTACAGGGTTTCTTTACGTTGCCGAACACCGTCGAAAAGTGTATTTTCGGTTTCCTAAACCGTAGGTCGCAGGTTCGACTCCTGCCGGGGGCACTACTTGACTTTCAGAAACCCCTTGTTTTGTGGGATTTGCCTGCAAACAGGGGGTTCTTCATTTTCGGCTTCCATGCTGTGCGAACCGCCGCGAAAGAAAACGGACACCAACTGCGCCGAATTCTGTGCCGCTTTCTCAGGCGTTGCGTCTTGGATGGCGCGGGTGAAATCTTCGTCGCGGACTTGGAGCTGGTTTTCCAACGCGACTTTGGGCGTGTTACCAAGCCAAACCGTGACCGTCTGAATCGGGAACTGTTGAGCGGGTTCCGTTTCCGGTGAAGACCGTAGATTTTGCATCAGACGAGGCCACGCATCGACACCGGCTCGCTTCAGAATCTTCTCGAATGTTTGCAGTTTCTTGACTGAGCTTCGGTCGTTCGTTCCGATGACGTGTTCACCGCCGTCTGGATAGTTAAAGTTCGAACAGGGTGGAGCGGAGCGGACTTCGGGGAAGTGCGGGACTTCGCGAATCCCTTTGCTGAAGGTTCTCGCCCTTCGGCGAACGGACTTTCATACGACGCGACATGGACTTGGAGCGATAGTACTTTCCCGTCATGTGGTGTCGAGTTATCGCCTTGCGCGGCGATCAATGAGACTATGGGGAGTAACTAGGTTTCGCCAGAACATGCGCCAATTCCGCTTTCCCCCCGCACTCTGGCGACGTGGTGCTACACCACATCTGGCCGCGCGAGGTGCATATCCGGGCGGGTAAGACGACCACGCTCTTGGACGGCACCGGCTAACGATTGACGACGGAAGCGGAATTCTCGCGTCGGACGGGGACGACCACAAAGTACTGGATCGGCGACAAAGTTGAAGATTTGGTTTGAGCCAGTTGGTTCGGCACGAACTCCGGCGGTTGGACGCATGCGGAGGGCGAGGCGAACGCGCTGGAGTTGTCTGCCATTCATGGCAACGATTGGAACGATGCGTGGTAGACGATGTTTTACAAGCTTCCCAGCATGTGTTCCGGGGAGGCGGTCCGAAACGGCCCGCGTTCCGGCCCCCGGTCTGCCAATCGCGCCGCCTTCGTTCCGACGCACCGTCACGACAGTATTGTTTTTTGGGGTGTCGTTGGTGGCTGAGAGGTCGCGTGTCGGTCGCCTCTGACCTCTGTCGCCTCTGAGTGGGGTGCAGGGCGGCAACCCCACTCTCGCAATAAATTGAAATCCCGGCCAATGTTCGACGTGATACGGCTCCTCTCGGTGATCGAAGCGACACGGTTCAAACGTGAGGGGATCACGCCAGCACTTCTGTCGCCGGGTTGCAGCCGAAATCGACGATCTGGATCGGTCGCGCTCCGACGTGGTATTCCTTTTTGTAGTCGATGCCGAGGGCCGAGAAGATCGTTGCGAACAGGTCGCCCGATTTCATTTCCTCCTCTTCCAACTTGAGGCCATCAGTGTCGGTCTTGCCGTAAACCGAGCCGCCCTTATGACGGCCTTCCATTTCGGAGTACATCGACACGTAATCGGGCACATGACTCTCGGCCCGTCCCAACTCGCGGGCGATCAACGCACCGAGGTCCGGGTACACGACGGCCTGCTGCATAGCCCGCCCGGCCTCCATCAAACGCGTCCCGCCGCCGTAGTCGGAGTTGTGAGTGTTCAGAGACCGAATGACGGCCCTCGTCTTCAGCCGCTGCGCCATCTTCGGCATCAACTCGTAGATCTGCACGCCCGCGATGTCGGTCTGAATCGCACGAAATGGACTGCCCGTCAGAAGCCCCGGCTTGGGATCCCATGTTTCCAACTGACTCGCGCCACAACAGAACAGAACTGTCCGGCTAACGTTTCGGAAATTGTCCACGCCTCGTTTGCGCCTCATGGGTTAGTTCTACAAATAAGCGCGCACGACTTCAGCTTCGACCGTCACAATCCCCGGCGGGTTGGATTCGATTTCCAACCCGCCGGGGGTGAATGATGTACGTCGCAAAGGTGGTGTTTGCGCAGATAATACTACAGCGCAACGTTCGTTACCGTCGTCAACGTAAGTTGCCTTGAAGATGTGACTTTGGAAACGGTTGTGATTATTCGTGTTGTAGTGTTATTCGGGCTGCTGAATATTCGTAAGCTGTTATTCACACATGTATTGCGACAGTCCGGACGGCAAACTCTGCGCTGTAGAAATAATGGCGATCTACCACGACACGGGTTCAACACGTGCGTGCGACGCTACGACGAAGAATGGCTGTCGCGCGAATTCTCGTCTCGCGATCAACTTTTGTCTTTGACATTCGGGCAACCCAGTTTTCGCGAGAGCGTGCGCGACATCGAAACCTGTCTCCGTGCGGTTTAGGGCAAGCTCTATCACGCGGGATTTCGGGGACGTATTTCGCGGAGCACTCTGGCCGATGCCAATCGTGTACACGACTGGAGAATCTGTGCCGATTTCGCCCAAGTGTTGATCTCGCACGCATCTTATACGACGGCGACCAATTGGGAGTCGCGCTGAAGCAGGAGGCATACGCGATCGACTCGACGACTATCGTTTTGTGCTTGAGCCAGTTTCCCTGGGCCGACTTCCGTCGCAACAAAGGAGCGGTGAAGATTCATACTCTGTTGCGTTTGCGTGGCACAACACATTGTGTTATTCGCATTATACACGAGACAACACATGATGTCACCGTACTCGCTCACCCGCCGATCAAGACCGATGCCTTCTACCTGATGAATCGCGGCTACATCGTTTTCTAGCGACTATACCTAGCGCGGCCTCGAATAAGATATTCTCTGGGCTGTGGTATATAATCGCCTTGGGGCACTTGTCCATTGTTGTCGGGAGTAGTCAAGGATGACACGCATAACTTTTCGGAAGTCGAGCGGCAGGCTCTGCGCAAGGAACGCTTTTAACATCCTCCTCCGCGAGTGCAGAAGCGAATAGACGTGTTGCGGTATATCAGCTTGGGCGAGACCTACTTTAACGCGGCACGTTTGGGCGATGTTTCCGAGGCGACGGTGGATCGTTACGTGGCGTTTCATCGCGAACGCGGCATCAAGTGATTGAAGCATTTTGACTGGACGGGGATGCCCAGAGAGTTGGCGCCGCATCAAGCGTCGCTGGAGGAATTGTTTCGTCTGGACCCGCCCGCCGCACACCATGGCAGCAGCGTGCCGACGGATTGAAGAATCCACGAGCGTGAAGCGCTGGCTGACTCCAGTGCGTCGTTTAAAAAAACATTGGGTCTGAAGTGGCGTTGCACGGTGGCGAGCCCGCTGCCCCCCAAGAAAACCATCGCCGAGCACGCGACGACTCAGGCCGAACTCCTCGACAACACACTGCAACCGCTGTTGAAAAAGGCGAGAGCGCAAGACGGACAAGTATTTTTCGTCGATGCGGCTCACTTCGTTCTGGGCGCGTTCCTATGCTGCCTGTGGTGCCAGCGTCGTCTGTTTATTCGCGGAGCCTCGGGCCGCCAGCGTTATAGCGTCTTGGGAGCTTGGAACGCGGTGACGAATCCGCTCGTCAGCATCACGACCGCCGGCACCGTGTCCTCGAACACGATGTGTGAATTGCTCCGCAATATCGCGGCCCTCGGCTGGAAAGGACCGATCACTCTCGTGCTGGACAACGCTCGCTATCAACACTGCGCGCTGGTCATTAACCTCGCGGCGACGCTCAATAGTCAGTTGGAGTGCCGGCCTTTTTATTCGCCCAACCTCAACCTGATCGAGCGACTCTGAAAATTCATCAAACGCGATGTTATTTACAGCCGCCACTACAATACGTTCTCCGATTTCCGCGCCGCGATCGACGGTAGCCTCGCAAACATCCCGAGAAACTTTAATTTCTCATGACCCACAAGTTCCAACAATTTAAACCAGCCTCATTCTTGGCCGCGTAATCTATAACGCCATCGGGCTGGCCACGACGACTCGCGACAATCGCAAGCGAACACTGCGAGATCGGCTGATCGAATTGCGAGAGGCCGTGAACTATCGGTTAAAAGGGTCGGGCTACGCGTTGTCTATGCCCGACACGCCCGATGTGAACACCTGTCACCCTTGTCTCCAGTCTATACAGAGGAAAGCTGGGCCACTCTACCGGGAAGTCGCGTAGGGCCGGTTCCACCGGCCATCTTCAGTGACGGCACGGGTGGCGGCGGAACCGGCCCTACGTAACAGCGGAGTCTCGCTGGTCGTCTGAATGAGCGGCCGTTCCGAAGACGCGGAACAAGCTCACATCTGTTTCAGCAGATCGTTGATGGGGCCGATGTAAGCGATCATGAAAATGCGGAAGACGATGAACACGATCACCATCGCAACCAGTGCCCAGATCATCCACGCGAGTGTTCCGGTCAGTGCGGCCAAGCTGCGTCGCGCTTGTTCTTCGAGTTGCGGGCTGAGTCGTTCGAGCGTTTCGGGAACAGTGCCGGTCGCTTCACCGACTCGCACCAGTTCGAGGTACTCGACGGGAAAGAGATGACTGGCGGCGAGAGCTTCCGACAGGTCTTCGCCTCCCTGCACCATCCCGATTACCTGCGGAGCGGCCGCCGCGAAGGAACCGTTGGCGGTCGCTTTCAAACTGGCTTCGAGGCTCGGGCTGATGGGCATTCCCGCTTGCTGAGTCAGCGCGAACGCCCACGAGAACCGGGCCATGGCGAATGAACGAAGGCAGTAGCCGAGCACGGGAATTCGCAGTACGACCGCGTGCATGGCGGCTCGCCCACGCAATCCGCGAGACAAAAGTTGATACACGATGAACAAGCTCAACGCCGAACCGAAACAAAGGAACAGCCACATCAACGCCCCACTCGCGCCGGTAAAGCCGAGGCCGAGAACGTCCATCGGCTCACCCCCTTTTCCCGACGCGATCAGCTCCATAATGAAGATCAGCCCGGCCACGATGAGCACGGCCGCGACGAGTTGAAACAACGGCCACGCGATCGCTCCGATAAACGATCTCCGCAGCCGGAGCAGGTTTTCGTAATGATCGGCCAGTGATGCAAGAACCTCGGGAAGCGAGCCGGTCTCTTCCGCGACTGAAACGAGGTCGATCATCAGCTCTGGGAATCGCCCCGGATGGGCACGCAGAGAGGTCGCGATGTCCTGTCCTTTGCGCAAATCATCGACGATGGACAGCGACACCTTCTGCAACACGGAATGCCGCGACTGGCCTCCCGCAACTTGAACTGCCTTCAAAATATTGACGCCCGAATGTAGCAGCGTCCCGAGCGACCGGCAGAAGGTGGCGAGGATGCTCCACGACAATTGCGATCCGAAGATCTGCGATTCCAAAAGACTGGCCACGATGAACTCCAATCGTGAAAGGGCATTTCAACGCGAATCGACGCTGGCTGAAGTTGACGGAACCGCCTGGACTCGTTCACCGCGTGGGAGTCATGGTAGCATCGCGTCACGGTTCGTTCTCTCTGCTCACTTAGGAATCTCACCATGCTGCGGACTCAGGTTTGGTTGTCTCTGTTGATGTTCGGTTGCCTTGCGACAACTCGGGCCATCGCGGGCGTTCCGCAGTTCGAGTCACATGTGATTGACGCGAACGTCGGGAACGTTTGCTATGCCGTGACCTCGGCAGATGTGAACGGCGACGGGAAACTCGACATCGTGGCCGTCAGCGAGAACCGTGTGCAGTGGTACGAAGCCCCGTCGTGGACGAAGCACATCATTTTGGAAGACCAGCTTGAGGCGGAACACGTCTGCATCGCGGCCCTCGACATTGACCGAGACGGTCGAATCGACTTCGCGATCGGGGCGGGCTGGATCAAGTCGAACAGCGGCACGATTCAGTGGATCACGCGCGGCGCAAAGGCCGAAGACAAGTGGAGCGTGCACTTCATCGGCAAAGAGAAGACGACGCATCGCATGAGTTTTTCCGACGTGTTGTCCACCGGACGGCCGCAGTTGGTGGTCTCACCGCTGACGAAAAGTGTCGAGGGGGCAACGGGGGTTCGATTGCTGACGTTCGAGATTCCGAAGCAGCCCAAAACCGATCGCTGGATGCCGACTGTTCTCGATGGCACCGTGAACCGGATGCACGCGCATACGCACGCCGACTGGGATGGCGACGGTAAGGGAGACACCATCGTCTCGGGCGAAGAAGGAGTCTTTCTCGTTCAGCGAAAGGGAGACTCGTTCGCGAAGACGCTGCTGGGAGCCGGTGCCAGCAGTGACAAGCCAGAGCTGCGCGGTGCAGGGGAAGTCAAACTGGGACGACTCAAAGGGGCACGCCGTTTCCTCGCCACTGTCGAGCCGATGCACGGCACGAGTGTCGCCGTGTATGTCGCCAATGCCGATGGCTCACTCCCGCTGAAGCGCATCGTGATTGAAGAAACGCTCAAACAGGGACACGCGGTTTGGGCGGCTGATCTCGATGGCGACGGTGCGGATGAAGTCGTGATCGGCCATCGTGAAGCCGGAACAGGCACGGTCACAGGACCGGGTTTGTACGTCTACTCCAGCGACGATGAAGCCGGGACGACGTGGACCAAGCACGTCATCGACAACGGTGGTGTGGCGGTGGAAGACGCTTTCGCCGCAGACCTCAATGGAGATGGTCGTCTCGATCTAGTTGCCGGAGGACGAGCGACTCACAACGTAAAACTCTTCATCAACGCCGGGCCACCCAAGTAGTCCCGTCTGTGATCTCGCCATTGACTTCCGCTAGGTCTCGGCCCTCAGCCCCGCTTTGATGAACGCGGGGTGAATGTTAGCGTAGCAGCGTTTTGCTGCGGCAATCGGGTCGTAGCCCGGCTTGCCGGAGACTTGAGAGCTGACCTCGACAACAACAGCGCCGCGATAGCCTCCGTCCTTGAGAAGCGTCAGATACTCGGCGTAGTCGATGTCGCGAGCATCGCCAGGGAGCGCGAACTCCGTCTTGCCGTCGGTCGTCAGATTGTCCTTGATGTGAACGAAGACGGTCTCGCGAATCATCGTGGCTAGAGACTCGGCCAAATTGAGCTGTTGGCGTTGGAAGTGGCTGTAATCGAAGACCAGCCGAATCCAAGGACTGTTGATTTGCTGCACGAGCCACTTCGCGTCTTGAGGCGTGTGCAAGGCTCCCGAGAGGTGAGATTTGATGGCGATCACGATCTGATGAGTTGAGGCAATTCGTTCCCAGTCCCGCAGGGCGACGACCATCTGGTTGCGAAGCTGCTCCCATTCTGCTGGCTTCCCGCCGAGAACCGTTTCGACGAGGGGCGGCTCGTCTGGCGCGAGATCGTGTGCTAGTTCGCAGACGGCTTTGAGTCGCTCCAGATTCGCTTGATGCTGGGACTCTGGAACGGCGAGACTCAAATTCTCCATCAGGCAGGGGAGATCGAGAGCGAGGTCGTTCAGTTGTGAGCGAAGTGCCACACGGTCTCCCCTCGTCAGCGCTGTGGCATCGCATGGCCAATCCTTGAGGCAGGCCAGTTCGACGCCGCTGTAGCCGATGTCAGCGCAAGCCTTCAGTGCCTCGAAGACCTTCAGTGATCTCATGCCATACAGACTGAAGCCGAACCCGATGCGCGCGGGTAGTGCAGCGAGAGACCTTCCCCCCACTGCGGCCAGTCCCACAGTTGCCGCTGCGGCATGAAGGAATTCTCGCCGTGAAATGAGGCGGGGAACGATCATCTCTCAAACTCCGTTCGGTAAGTCAGGGTGAGGGGGCGTGCGTTCAGGTTTCAAAAGTGGCTGGGCATGGGACGGCATCACCGATGGCTGTTTGACCGCCAATTTGGAAACTTGAACGCCTGAACCCATAGATGCACTTCGGAGGGCGAGTCGGCTGGTGCAACGACAGCGTAGTTCAAACCCTCTTCTGTCAAAAGCCGGACAACTCGCGCTGGACTCTCTGTCAACTTGGCAGAGCATCGAGACCGTACTGATCAAGAAACGTCGTGGCCGCCCAACCTGGCAAGGAGTTATGGCAACTCTGTGCGGTCGGCACGTTGGTTGCTTTGTGTTCATACCTGTCGTGGAATCCGCCTCGGTGGCAGAGAGTCTCTGTTTCTGAGTCGAGCTGCTACTGAGTCGGTGTGAGCAGGTCGCTGCTTTCCGGCAAGCTGCGTTTTTCGGAAAACCCGGAAAACCCGGTGAACGCGGTCGCTGCAACTGAAGATGTTGTCTGACCAAGCCTGTCCTGATGCTTGAGGAGTCGCTGTGGCCAAGTTGATTAGTTTCGATGAGGAAGCTCGCAAGAGCCTGCTCGAAGGCGTGTCCAAGTTGGCGCGAGCCGTCAAGAGTACGCTCGGTCCGCGTGGCCGGAATGCTGTGCTCGATAAGGGCTGGGGTGCCCCGAAGGTGACCAAGGATGGCGTGACCGTCGCTCAGGACATCGACCTCGAAGACAAATTTGAAAACATGGGCGTGCAGCTCGTTAAGGAAGCCGCTTCCAAGACGAGCGATGTCGCCGGTGACGGCACCACGACCGCCACGGTTCTCGCCGAAGCGATCTATCGCGACGGACTCCGTTACGTCGCCAGTGGCTGCGATCCGATGGCCTTGAGTCGCGGTGTGCAGAAGGCTGTCGATGCCGTGGTGGCCGAGTTGAAGAAGCTCGCCAAGCCGGTGAAGGCCGATGACCGCAAGGCCATCGAAACCGTCGCCTCGATCGCCGGAAACAACGACAAGGAAGTTGGCAAGATTCTCGCCGACGCTTTGATGAAGGTCGGCAAGGACGGCGTCATCACCGTTGAAGAGGGTCGCCAAGTTTCGACCGAGGTTGAACTGGTCGAAGGGATGCAGTTCGAGCGAGGCTATCTCTCGCCGCACTTCGTCACCGATGTCGATCATCAAGTCGCCGAGTTCGACAACTGCCGCATCCTGATCTACGAAGAAAAGATCAGCAGCGCCAAGTCGCTCGTGCCGCTCCTGGAGAAGACCTCGAAGGCGGGCGTCACGCTGCTCATTATTGCCGAAGACATTGAGGGCGAGGCTCTCGCCACGCTCGTCGTGAACAAGATGCGCGGCATCCTGAAAATTTGTGCGGTGAAGGCTCCCGGTTACGGAGATCGTCGTAAGGCGATGCTCGAAGACATTGCGGTCCTCACGGGCGGCAAGGCGATCTTCAAGGACTTGGGCGTCAAGCTCGAGAACGTCGAATTGAGTGATCTCGGCTCCGCCAAGAAAATTCGCGTCGATGCCGAGAACACCACGGTGATTCAAGGCGCGGGCAAGAAGGCCGACATCGAAGGCCGCGCCGCGATGATTCGCCAAGAAATTACCAAGACCGACAGCGAATACGATCGCGAGAAACTGCAAGAGCGTCTCGCCAAGCTGGCCGGTGGTGTGGCTCAGATCAGCGTCGGTGCTCACACCGAAACTGAGATGAAGGAACGCAAGGACCTGATCGACGATGCTCTCGCCGCCACGCGAGCCGCCATCGAAGAAGGGGTCGTTCCTGGCGGTGGCGTCGCATTGCTGCGATGTGCTGGCGTGCTGGAGAAGCTCAAGCTGGAAGGCGATGAGCGTTTCGGTGTGTCGCTTATTCGTAGCGTCATCGAAATGCCCATTCGCACTATCGCCGAGAACGCGGGTCTCGACGGTGCTGTCGTTGCCAACAACGTCAAAAAGTCGAAAGACAAGTCGCACGGTTACGACGCTCTGAACGAGCGCTATGGCGACATGTTCGAGTTCGGCATCGTCGATCCTGCGAAGGTCGTTCGCTCGGCTCTGCAAAACGCAGCCAGCGTCGCCTGTCTGTTGCTCACTACCGACTGCATCGTGGTCGAAGCTCCGAAACCACCATCCGACGATCACAGCCACGACGATCACCATGATGGCGGTGGCATGGGAGGAATGGGCGGAGGAATGGGTGGAATGGGAGGAATGGGTGGGTTCTGAAAGTGGCTTCTAGATGTTGGCTCTTAGCTATTAGCAAGAGGGGCAGCAGAAGCAAACTCGGGATCTCAATGACGGCTGCGATGAAGTAGACGACACGAAATTTCAACAACACTCAACAGCGGTTCACCTTCTGGCTAACCGCTCAAAGCTAATCGCTAACAGCTCTTCAAAAGGATTTCTCAATGAATCTCAAGCCTCTCGATGATCGCGTTGTGGTTGAGCCGCTGACGGCAGAAGAGAAGACGGCGGGCGGCATCGTCCTGCCGGATGCCGCCAAGGAAAAGCCGCAACGTGGCAAGGTTCTCGCCGTTGGTCCCGGCCGGTTGCTCGATAGCGGTGAGCGCTGCCCGGTCGCCGTGAAGGTGGGCGACGAAGTCCTCTTTGCCAAGTACGGCGGCACCGAGATCGAAGTCGAAAAGAAGGAAGTCAAGATCCTGCGCGAGTCGGACATTCTCGCGAAGGTGACGGCCTGATGAAGAAGGAGTCAGGGATCAAGAGTCAGGGGTCAGTATGACCCCGACTCTGATGTGATTCTTGCTGACTCCTGCCCCCTGATTCCTGACCCCTGCATTTTTCTTCCGTATTCCCACAGGAGCCTCTCGTGGCTAAGCAACTGTTGTTCGATGATCGTGCTCGCCTCAAGCTGCAACGTGGCGTGGAAACTCTGGCGAAGGCTGTCGCAGTGACGATGGGTCCCACCGGGCGAAACGTCATCATCGACAAGTCGTTCGGCAACCCGGTCGTGACCAAGGACGGCGTGACCGTCTCGAAGGAAGTCGAACTCGAAGACGCCTACGAACACATGGGCGCGAAGCTCGTGAACGAAGTCGCGTCTAAGACGAGCGACATCGCCGGTGACGGCACAACGACCGCCACCGTTCTCGCCCGGGCGATCTACAGCGAAGGGCTGCGAGGCCTGACGTTGGGAGCCAATCCCACGATCGTTCGCAAGGGGATCGAAAAGGCTGTTGACGCCGCGATCGAAGCGGTCGAGAAGATGGCCAAGCCGGTCTCGTCGAAGGAAGAGATTGCTCAAGTCGGTGCAATCTCAGCGAACAACGATCGCGCGATCGGCGATTTGATTGCTGACGCGATGGAGAAGGTTGGTCGCGATGGTGTGATCACCGTTGAAGAGGGCAAGGGAAACTCGACGACACTGCAAACCGCCGAAGGGATGCAGTTCGACAAGGGCTACGTTTCGCCGTACCTCGTGACGCACCCCGAGGAAATGAAGTGCATTCTGGAGGATTGCTACATCCTCATGTTCGAGAAGAAGATTTCGAGCCTGCGCGATTTCGTGCCGATCCTCGAAAAGGTCGCTCA
>JAYTXB010000499.1:0-4425 GCA_043743205.1 Schlesneria sp. | reverse complement strand
ATGCCCGCCGAGGCTTGGACCATGAGCGCCGAGTAGAGCCAACTGACCACATCGATCACGCTGGTCTGATGATGGCGTGAGGCATCCAGAAACTGAGCGACACGTCGAGCATCTTCTGGCATGAAGGTCTTAAGTGCCGACATCGCTCGAATGGCAAACGCCGTGTAGTAAAGGTCCGACTCACGACCCTCGGGCGGCGCTCCGGCTTCTTCTGCCGGTAGCCCGCGCCCACCGAACCCGCCGTCTTCGTTCTGCTGCGTGAGCAAGAACTGATGATGTCGTGCGCGACGCGCGGGTTCCCAGCGAGACAACCCGCGCGCAACGCGATCATCCAGACGAAACAAGTAAGGGTGTGGCATCAGCCGCTCACGTGGCTGCCGCTGTGCTGCCGCTGTTCTGCGTTGCCGATGATCGGCAATAGCCCCGAGAGCGGTACGAGTGACGCTGGCGAGGGAGTGATCGGCGTGTGAGCGAGCACCGTGTCGATCAGGAAGTACAGAAGTTGACGCAGTGCCTCGGGTTGAATCTCATCGGCCAGTGCTTCCGCGCGGCTCCGACATTTTTCGACGAGCGCTTCAGCTCGCTCGAACACTCCGAGCTTCTGGTAGAGCCGTCTCAACTTGTCGGATCGAACGGCAGCGGTCAGTGGATCGGTGATCGCGCTTTCCAACTCTTCGCGAACCGGTCCCTTCGCCGCATCGAGTGCGAGAGCCAACAGCAGCGTCGGTTTGGCGAGTTCGGCATCGCGTCCGGCAACGAGCTTGTTCGGAGAAATCTCCTCCCAGTCCAAAAGGTCGTTCAAAATCTGGAAACCGACGCCGATGTGCCGACAGAACGCCGGAACCATCGCTTCATACGCTTCCATCGAACCGGCCATGCGCAGGCCCGAGTACAGCGCCGCTTCAAATGCGGGCGAGGTCTTGAGCGCGTAGAGCTTCATCGCGTCGAGAGCGGTCAGTTTGAGCGAGTCTGCTCCGGTCCAACGCAACTCGGCTCCCTGTCCTTCGCACAGCTTGAGGTGTGCGTTGGCGAGGCGATCCAAAATGTCGGCCGCAGCTTCCGCCCCCATTTCCTTGCGACCTTGACTGATGAGCCGGTAGCCAAGACCGATCAAATAGTCGCCAACGTTGATTGCCGTGCCGACGCCGTAACGCTTGTGCAGCGTCTCTTGCCCGTAGCGGTACGGGTCGTTGTCTTGAATGTCGTCGTGAACGAGCGACGCCTTGTGAAAGGCTTCCATCGCCATCGCCGTGCGGCGAACTTCCAACGGAAACTTGGGCAGACCGTCACCGGTGGAAGTCGCTAGCCCCGCGCCACCGGTCAGTGCGTCGTAAGTCGCCAACGTGATGAACGGACGCAGTCGCTTGCCACCCTTCACGAGCCAATCACGTGAGATCGACTCGGTCTCTGCCAGCAACGTGTCGGCCGTCGAAGCTCCTTGCCTCGCGGGAGGAAGGACTTCTTCAAACTGCTTTTCAAACATTTCGTTCGAGGCCCGCATCAACGGGATGTAGCCCGAGGTCCGCGGCTCTTCGAGTGGCACGTACTTGTCGAGGCAGTGCCAGACCCACGATTCATCGAGCTTCGTGTTTTTGCAGTCGCCCGAATGGAGCGGCACGGCGTAGGAAGGAACACCCGCGAGCAACACTTTGTCGATCGCCTTCTCCAACACGTTGAGGCACGCCACGCCCAGAATGCCATCCACGTGCCCCGACACGATGATCTTGAGCACGATTGGCGAGCCTTCCGCCACGAGGACTTTGTAGCCGAGTTGTTCCGCCTTCACCTTGTAGTCGGCGATCGAACAGGCGCCGCACTTTTCGCAGTCGAGTCCGAACTCGTCGTAGTCAGCGGGACAGCCATCGGCGTGCTTGAGGCAGTGCGGCAACAGGAGCAACCGCCGCTCGAACGGGATCGCCAAGAACTGCTGCTTCCAGAAGGCGTTGCCGACCAGCACCATCGCAAACCCGAGATAGCACTCCGGCTGATTGATTTGATCGAGCAACTGTCGCGAGTGAGCTTCGAGCGCGGCCTTATTAAACGGGCGACTCTTGTCGAGCGTCGTCGCATAGCGTTCGGCCGCTTCACGAATGTGCTCGCGCAGTTCGAGCGTGTCGGGGACCAGCTTGAGGTGCGAGGTGCTACGGCCTCGGCGCGGTTTGTCTTCGACACCGGAGGACTTGTCTTCGACGGCAGCTTTCGCTTCGACGGCGGTCGCCACCGATTCATCTGGCTCGGTCATCACGGCGTCGTCGGAAGTGGCGAGTGGCATCGCGATCATGAACAGACCTTTCTGGGATCCAAACCTCACCGCATAGGGTGGGCATCAAGCACTCGGCAGACCGAGGAGTCGTTGGCGGAATCGGGGGGAGGCGGGCGGGGCAGTGGCTCGTCAGGATTCGCGTGTCGTGTCGATCGCGCGGGCCAAGGCCGAGGTCGCGAAGATTATTGGGTAAAGGCGTTCAAAATACCACAGCTTGGCAAAGTACAGTCCGATGGGAGCGGGGTCACGAAATTTCTCCGATTCGACTCGTTCCAACAGCCACTCCAAACCGCGATCACACGCCGAGGCCGCTGTTTTTACGGACCGCAACGCTTCGACCGCGAGCGATGTCTCCTCCGTGGAGGAAGGTGTATCGACCGCACCGCCCCAGCCGCCATCTGAATTCTGAACGGAGACCAACCACGCGATCGCTCGTTGCGCCTCTTGATCCTCCAATCGGTTCCAGTCGCGAAACGCCAACAGTCCTTTTGAAACACCGTAGACCGGGTTCTCATCGTCATGAGCAAACTGATTGCCGAACCAGAGCGGCAACCACGATCCGTCGGCACGCTGTGTCCGCGCGAGAAAGGCGAACCCGGTCGAGACGGCACGCGCGACACGCTGCTGAAGCCGCGTTGAGTTTGACTTCGCATCGCTGTTGATCGAGCCGCTCGCTTCGACCGCCGTCTGCCACGCGCGAAAGGCGCGCAGCGTGTGAGCCGTCAGATCGGGAGTGCTGCGATCAAACGGCAACGCACCCCAACCGCGACAGAACGTCGGCCAACCGCCGTCGCTGTTCTGCAAATCGAGCAGCCACGTGACTGCCGCTTCCACCGCAGGCATCACGCGCGGATTATCAGGCGCGAGCTTGAGCAGCGCGAGGATCGCCCCCGGAGTGTCGTCGGCATCGGGGACTCCGCCCGAGAGATTGGTCCACGCCCAACCTCCCGGTGCAGCGTTCGTATAGCGATGGACGATCCGATGCTGCTGATCGAGCAACCACGCCGTGATCGCGTCCCGCTGTGGCACCGGCAGCGAGTCACTGGCCAGCGCGTTGACCGAGAGCGTCGTCACCCATGTCGCGAGATTCGTGTCGATCGGCCAACTTCCATCGGGCCGCACGGAGTCCTTTAGAAAGCGGACACCCAGCCGCGCGACCGGATGATCCGACAACCCCATCGACGCGAGACTCATCGTGACGAAGCTGGTCAGCGGAGTCGCTTCCAAAAAACCGCCACTCTCCGGCTGAATGCTCTCCAACTTGCGTAGCGTCGGCGCGACGGAGGCTCGGCGAATCCAGCGGACCAACGGATTCCAAGAGGGAGCGTGGTGATGTCGAACCTGCCCGATGGCAATCAACGCCGGGAGCGCGTAGCTCACGACCGGCAGTCGAATCCAGCGATAGAACCAGTGCGGCAAACATCCCAACTCGAACGGCAGCGGCGTCAGCTCTCGCCACGGGATCAGGCCCGCCAACGCGCACTGAGTTAGAATCGGCACCGAGAACGTGTGGTCCTTGCCATACCGTTTGCGGATCGCCTCGAACCCGCCGTGCTGTTCAAAATAGGACTTGGCTCGTGCGACGGCTTCGCTCATCGAGTCGTCTCGCGCGGTGGACGAACTCGTGGTCGCAGAGGCCGCGAGATGAAAGCTCGCGTAAGCCAGCGTTGTTGTCGAGATGTTGCTCTGGCTGAGCACCGTATCGCCCCAGCCTCCGTCTGAGTTTTGATGCGTGACCAGCCAGTTCAACCCGCCACGCACGAGCGGCCCGATTTCCACTCCGCGTTCCGGCTGCTGTCGCATCACGAGCAGCAATGCGGCGACGGCCGTCGCGGTCGAGAGCGGTGACGACGATAACTCGCCCTCCCATGTTCCCGCAGCAGTCGCTTCATTCAGCAATGCCGTTGCCGCCGATTCGTATCCGCGACGGAGGCGATCTTCACTCGACATGCGGCTCTGCCTGTTGCTGCTGAATGATGTTCTTGTTCCCCGCCTCTCGTTCCCCATTTTCTCTCGTTCCCAAGCTCCAGCTTGGGAACGCCAGAGTCTGAAGCTCCAGCTTCGCGAGCCGCTTGTTCGCTCGTGATCGACGATCTGCTCTGCCTCGCCAAGCTGGAGCTTGGAAGAGTCCGTTCCCAAGCAGGAGCTTGGGAACGAGAGAA
>JAYTXB010000498.1:0-2228 GCA_043743205.1 Schlesneria sp. | reverse complement strand
ATCAACCGTCATGAACAACACAAAGACGGTTTACAAAGTACTACAGGTCAAACCTACTGTCGCGGGAACCACCACCAATACGGCCATACAACGAAAAACATGAGCCATAAGACTTCAGGTACACAGAGCGCGGCAAGTATGGCCAGTGCGCGACCGCTTATCGGCCACTTTCTAAGATCGGCCCAATTCCTTCTGCCCCAGCAAATCGCGATTGCTAGGAAATAGACAACTGCGGGAGATAGGGATATCAAGAAGAGCGCGAACTCAAGCTCACGTACGGCGGCTTCTGGGATTTCTGCAAGCCCTGCGGTAGCGATCACCATTAGCATTCTCTCGTCCTGTGCGTTGATCGAAGCCGAAGAATAAACCCTCTTGAGCAGTCACCAAACCATTCCGCCAACGAGCCTACCGATCCGTCGGGCATCCGCTTGCTTTGAGGACCGTTTCTTGAACGGCCAGGTCGTGCATCGGGGACCAGTCGTGAGGCTTCTCGCCACGGATGACCTTGGCGAAATCGGCCGCGTCGCCGACGTAGCGTTCGAGGGGCTCGACCGGCACGTCCTGACGACCCTGCTTGTACTTGCCTCGTTCCTTGGACAGGGTCAGTCGCACCGACTTGGTCGCGTCGAGCGGTTCGATGTGCAGCGTTCCTTCGGTGCCACAGACGACAAAGTGCCGGCGCGAACCGCCATCGACTTCGAGGCCCGAGGATTTCACCGTCGCCAGCGCGCGCGGATAGCTCAACACGGCGAGCATGTTGTCTAACAACGAATCTTGCTGAGAACCGGCGTGTTGCTTGAACGGCGTCACCGAATCGGGCGGGCCGAGGACATCCAGCACGATGTCGATCACATGGCAGCCCAACTCGAACATCATCCCGCCGGGATACTCGGCGTGCCGTAGCCGGTTCGCGGGATCAACCACCTTGCTCATCACGGCGTGAACCTCAAACGGCTCGCCGAGAAAGCCCTTGCGCAACAGGTCTTTCATCAGCATCACACCGGGGTGGTAGCGAAACATGTATCCCATTTGCAGGCAGAGGTGCTTGCGGGTGGCCGTGTCGAGGATGCGTCGAAACTGCATCAGCGACTCGCCCGCCGGCTTATCGACATGAATGTGCTTCCCCGCATCGACGCAGGTCTCGGCGTAAGCCAGCAGATGACGTGGCTCGGTCTCAACGGCGACCGCCTGCAAACCGGCGACGTTGAGAAGTTGCTCGACGGTCAGCCACGGCAACCCCTGAAACATAGGCTGCTTCTCGGCCGCACGCTTCAGTTTTTCATCCGGCTCAACAATGCCCACGACTTCGTATTCCGGTGACTTGCGATAGACCTCAAGCTTGCCGCTGGCATGTCCGTGAGCCGTGCCGATCTGACCGATCTTGATCTTGGACATGGGCGACGACCTTCATTGATGTGGTGGCGTGAGGTTTTACACCGCTTGCAGCAGGGCAGGCAACCTGTTCGCGGCAGCGGTGGCGAACTCGGGGACGTTGATGTGGAAGTCGAGTTCGATCAGTTCTGTCGCTCCGTGCGTGGAGCGGATGCCATCATACAGAGCCTGCCGCGCGGCCATCAAACGGCTGGCCGGTCTGGTCGATGGCCGAGACGCGGCGCAGCGGGATCAGGAACGAAGTCGATCCGATCGCAGCAGCGGCTTTTTGGCCAATCTCTTCGCCGAGTTGGCGGTTCTCGTCGGGCGTGGTCCTCATCAGCGTGACGGCTGGATTGTGCTGATCGAACTGCTGCTGCTTGAACTTGTCGGGCACCGTGTTTGGTAGCGCGAAGTTGACCATGTTTTGGCCGATTCAACCCACATTCGGAAACGTAAGCTGGCGGAAATGCGTGCAAGCGCAATTGCCTTTGGAAATACGGGGCACGTCTGGTTGGCACTGGCACTGTGTCAACCCGTCATTGCCTCTATCTTTGCCGGTTACAGGGGTTGTGGTGAATATATTGAGTGCGAAATATGCGGTAAATACCTTGTTTTTGATGGCTGAGCAATTCGATGTACTGAATAAGCTAGAGTCGTTTGCCGCACGATCGCTGTACGTCTGATTCCCACCGTGTATTGAGTGACCATGCCCAAAGCTCCTGTTACCGACTTGGAATCTGAGCGAATTCGCGTCTTGCGACAGTGCTGTATTCTGGATACGGCACCGGAAGCGGACTTCGATGATTTGACACGGTTTGCCGCCCGAGTGTGCCACACGCCAATCGCACTGGTAA
>JAYTXB010000497.1:0-2328 GCA_043743205.1 Schlesneria sp. | reverse complement strand
TGATCGTTGACGAAACATCGTGTGAGAGTGGCATCGGTTCGAGTGGCGCAGCGGACGCCATCGGTGGCTCGATCGAATGAGCGGGCTGTCGCGTGAGTCGGGTCAGCATCCACAGCGACCAGACCGCGAAGAGACTCAACAGGCATGAGCCGCCGTGACGCTGTGCCAACACGAGCAGTTGTTCATTCACCGTGAGAGTCGGTTCGGTGGCATCACTTGTCAGGCGATCGACCGATGTAACGGAGATCGCTTCGTGCGGAGAACCGACCGGGATCAAGCGCGCCACAGTTCGTTCGACCTTGGCGATCACGTCTTCTTCGATGGTGTCGAGGTCGAGTCGAGTTTCGTGCTGTTCGCCCTGCGATCGGCGTCGCGCGGCCACGTCGCGGTAGTAGTCGCGCGGGATCGAGACGCTGACCTGCACTGCACGCGGCATCGCGGCGAGAAGTTGTTTCTCGCTCACCTCACGTTGGACATCCGAGTGCCCGGCGGGAACGATCTCACTCGCGCCGCGAAAGGCTGTGTGGGGAGCTGAGTCAAAGGGAGTTGATTCACGCGGTTCGGATTGGGACTCGCGCAACCCGGACTCTTCTGACTCAAAGAACGCGGTCGATGCTCCGCGAAAGCCGGTCACTTGCGGCGTCGGTTCGTTGTCGAAGAGTGACGGCGGGAGCGACGCCAGGCGATTGGCGACCGGAGCTGAGTCACCGCGCACGCGAGTTCGCTCGTTGCGCGTGACCGAAGATTTGAGGTTGTCCACATCGACGTGAACCACCACGACCGCCTGCGGGATGAACGCGAGCGCTTTCTGAATTTGCTCTTCGTATTGGCGCGTGAACTCGCGCACACGCTGAATGAGTTGGCCGTCGCTCGCATCACCCGATGCTTCACCGGTGTGAGCTTGTCCGCGTGCCACATCGAATACCGTAACATCGATCGGGCTGAGATCGGGGACCATGCTGGCCACGGCCTGACGCAGCGAAGCGACCAGTCGCGCAGAAAGCTCTCGCCCCACTCGCGGCTTCACCGTGATGTTCGCCGTCACGCGCGGCTTCTGTCCGAACGCAGCGCGTCGTCCCGAGTTGGCCACCGCGACGCGCGCATGTTCGATGTCCGGCACCGCTTCGATCATGCGCCGCAGTTCTTGCAGCAGCAGAGCCTCTTTCATCTCTTGCCGCTGCCGATCGGTCGTGAATGGGCCGAGCGATTCAAACTGCTTGAGCATCTGCGAACCGAGGTCTGCCGGAACCGCATCGAACTCAACGAGCGCGGCGTTGTAACGATCGAGCTGGTTCGCCGGGGCGAGCAGCTTGCGGCCTTCGCGGCGATAGTTCGTCAGACCGGCTTGGTTGAGCGCACGTTCGGCGGCGGTCAGTTCTGCTGCCGGAAACGCCTTCCCAAACGAGACCGCTTGAAACTCGTCGGGCTGATTCGCGACGAGCAACCATGCCAACCCGCCAAACACCAGCAACGGGACCGCGACAAACGTCGCACGCTGAGCAAGCGACATCTCAAGAAACAGCTCGACAAGCTGCCGAGTGATGCGGGGCAGGACATCCATGAATCTGCCGACGAACGAGAACGAACAACACCGAGAGGCAACGACGCAACTTCAGAGTAAGCCGACTGCGTTGGTTCCAAACTCAACGCCAGCCAGCCGATCGCGCGGGTTATAGACCCGACTCACCAAAACAGGCAATGCGAGTCACGCGGTGCGAGACAGACTCGACAACCCAATAAATCAGAAGGCTCGTCAAGCACCCACATTGCACCAGCCGCCGCGTGGCTCACTCGGGTCGTGGTCTGCGTGGCGGTCCGTCTTCGCGGTTCGACTGGAAGTTGCGGCGAGGAGGCAGGCCGGGCATGGCTTGCACTCGGCGACCGCGTAGGCGAACGCCTTGCACTGCTGCCAGAATCTCTTCCGCATGTTCGGCGGCGACTTGGACGTAGCTGACCGTGGCGAGAATTTGAATCGCGCCGATCACGGTTCGCGGGACACCCGCTTCGTTCGCGATGCAACCGACAAAGTCACCCGGAGCGATGCCCGAGTTTTCGCCGACGTTGAACTTCAACCACACACCCGACTCATCAATGCGTGGAGCCGCACCACTGGCCGACGAACCGGGACGACGGGGTCCATCATTGCGCGGTGGTCCGGAACGAGGCCGGTCATCGAACTCACGGCCTCCTTCGCGCGGCGGCCGATCATCGAACGAGCGCTGGGCAGGTGGACGACGTTGCTGCCGCGGATCGTCTTCCATGATGCGTTCCGCTGGCCGACTGCTTTCACCTGCCAGCAAGTGCATCAAAGCCGAAACGATCTCACCG